>JBASAI010000172.1:0-3344 GCA_049650525.1 Arcobacteraceae bacterium | reverse complement strand
ATCTGTAGTTTCTTCCTCATTGATTTGAGTATTTCCATAATAGCTCTTAATAGTTCCCATATTTACTTGTTTTACTTTAGTAATAGATTTATTAAAAAGTTGATTGACTTCAAGTATTTTTGCATTTGCAGAACTAATTACAAGTGCAGATAACAAATATACTACTATTTTTATATTTTTCATTATATTTTTCCTTCTGTAAAATAAAGCGATTTAGAATAAGCTGTAAAATATTTTTTCATTTCATCTAAAAGCATTAATTCATATTTGATTACATCATTTAAGTTTTTTATTGTGTCTTGTGGTGTTATTTGACTAAACCTATTATAAGATTCTATATTTTCTTGTACTTCACCTTTCAAGGGGAGTATTGTGCCTTTAATAATTTTATAAGTACTAATTGAATTATTTAAATCATTTTGCAATATAGAAACTGATGTTTTAAATGAATTTTCTAAATCATTTAAAATACCGTTGATTTCATTTGCTTTTAGTTTTGCTTTTAATGCATTAATTTTTTCTGTTCCATGAATTGCTAATGGAATATTTATAGAAAAGTTTGCATAATCTTCATATTTGCTATCACGTTGGAAATATGCAATATTAAATTTTATATCAGAAGTTCTTTTTTCTAACTCTAGTCGTGACACATCAATATATTTTAAACTTTTTTCTTTGATTAATAATAATTGAGGGTGAGAATTAAATTCTCTACTTAAAGTAATTGCTTTAATATCTAATGATAATTCTATACTTTCTATTTTTGAATAAGTTAATTCACTTAATTTCAAGTATAAATTATTAATTAAATTTTGTAGATTTTTTTGTTTTAAAACAATATTTGAATACGAAATTTTTAGATTAATTATATCAGTTTGTTTCATCTTTCCATTTTCATATAAAGAATTTGACAACTCCTCCAAACTTTGAATATTTTTTAAATATTTATTTAATAATTCATACTTTTTTTCTAGTATAACAATGCTATATCCATATTCATATATTTTAGATTTTAATTTTAATTTTTGATCTTCTAATTTATATGTAGTAATAGTTTTATCTCGTATAGATATCTCTTTTTTTATCTCTAGTTTTTCGCCTATTGGTATAACTTGTGAATATCCAATATATTGAGCTTGCATAGGTTCTCTATCTCTTTTTAAAGAATCCTCAAACTGTACATCATTTGCACCAAATGTTAGTACTGGATTATTCCAATTATCAGAAATATCTATTTGCTTATTAGCAACTAAAATAGATTGTTCCAAGCTTTTTATATTTTGATTTTTCTTGAGTACATTATCTACCATATCATCAAGGCTTATTGCAAAGCTTGATGATACAGATAAATATGCAACGATTGCAATATTTCTAAGCATTAGATATTAACGCTGCCTCTAACTGTATGTACTTTACCATCCGAAGTTTTAAATTTAACGTGATATTGCCATGTTCCACTCATTGGGAAATTAACCATTACTTTATATTTATCGCCTACAAGTTTGGCTTTTCCTTTATATTCCATATATGGCATACCTGGCATCTCTGGCATAAATACTTTGATTTTTACTTTTGCATCTTTTACTACAGTATCATTTTTTCCTAATGCTATAAAAATGTCATTATTACCTGAAACTAATGATTGTTCTGAACTAAGATTAATTGTATAACCATTCTTTTCGCCATTTTGAGATAAAGGCTCTGCATTTAAAAATCCTATCATTATAAATAAAGATAATACCACTTTTACTAAATTTTTCATTTTCTTCTCCTTGGTTTGTTTAGAGAAGAATATCAATATTGTGTGGATATTGTGTGGATATGCTATTTAAAAGAAAATATAAATGTAGTCCCTTTATTAAATGTTGAGTTAATATCAATCTTTATATTGTATCTTGTGCAAATATCTCTTACTATATTAAGACCTATACCAAAGCCACCTTGCTCTGTAGTTGCTCTATAGTAACGATTAAATATGTCATTGACCTTATTTTTTTCAATACCTATTCCTGTATCAGAAATTTTCAATTCTCCACTTTCATTTAACGATATAGAGATATCTCCATTCATATTATTATACTTTATGGAATTAGATATGATATTGTTAAATAATCTTATAAAATCATTTTTATGTCTAGAATAATTAAAGCTTTGAATATCTAATGTTATATTAATTTGTTTTTTCAAGTACAATGGTTCAAAATAAGTTAGCTGTTCTTCAATTACTTCATTTAAATATATAGGTGTTATTTCTTTCTTTTCAGTATGGTTTTCCAGAAATATATATGTAAGATCTTTATAAATTTCTGATATCTTTCGAGCACTGAGTTTAACTCTCTGGACTTGTTTTGCATTTAAGGTATCTGTCTCTGTTGACATTAATAATGCTGTAATAGGTGTATTTAATTCATGTGTTGTATCTTTAATAAAATTATTCAGTTTAATTCTTTCTTCTTTTATAGGTTTTAAAAAAAGTTTTGCAAGATAGATTCCTATTATTGCTACTATTGAATAGATTAAAAGAAAAAATATAAGAATATTAAATTTTAAATCTTTCATCTGTTTATAAAAAAGATGCTCTTCAATAGCTATATAGTAAATTCCTAGATGTCCTAAAGTAGAATTGTCAATTAAAATAAAGTGTTCATCATTTGTTATTAAGGACTTAGTTAAATCAAGTTTTTCATTTATATTTCCATAAACTTTTTCTTTATTTTTATTATAAAAAGCAAGTTTATAATGCTTGTCATTTAATAATTCTGATCTATCAAAAAAAGAATCTGTCATATGCGAAAGAATAATTTTAGATGAGATATCAGAAGCAATATTTTGCATATTTGACTTTGTTAAATCTGAATATAGTCGTTTTTCATTTTCATAATAAAAAAAAGTGACTAATAACATTAGAATGAATGATGAACCCAAATATAAACCTACAAACTTAAAAAATATACTTTTTTCACTAGCTGTTAAATCGATAACCCACTCCTCTTATATTCGTAATATATTCTTCACCTAGTACTTTTCTCAAATTCTTTATATATGTACGTATAGTTGTTGCCAATGGTGGATTTTCGTAGCTCCAGATATTGTTTATCAATTCATCAACACTTATTGGAGTATTTTTATGTTTCATTAAATATTCTAATACATTTAATTCTTTTAACGATATATGTGTCTCTTTATCATTCACTTTTACGGATAAATTCTTTTTATCAATAATAATTTCGCTTGAAATAGATAAAATATCACCATTATCTATTTTAAAGAGTCTTTTCATATTATTGATTCGTAAATCTAATTCTTTTAATTCAAATGGTTTTTTTAGGTAATCATCACAACCA
>JBASAI010000171.1:0-2715 GCA_049650525.1 Arcobacteraceae bacterium | reverse complement strand
TTGAAGAGTGTGTAGCAGTTATTCCTGATAGATCATATGCGATTATGTACAGAGTATGTATGGAAGATTGTGTTAAAAATGGTCAATATGATGTTACAACAATGGGAAATGTTCCTAATGTTGGTCTTATGGCACAAAAAGCAGAAGAGTATGGTTCTCACCCTACTACATTTGAGATTGCAGAAGCTGGAACTGTTAAAGTTTTAGATGCAAATGGTGCAACTCTTATGGAGATGGAAGTTGAAGCTGGTGATATCTGGAGAATGAGTAGAGCAAAAGATGTTCCAATCAAAGACTGGGTAAGACTAGCAGTTGAAAGAGCAAGACTTACAGGAAATCCAGCAGTATTTTGGTTAGATGAAGAAAGAGCACATGATAGAAATATGATCGCTAAAGTAAATGAATACTTAAAAGATCACGATACAACTGGATTAGAGTTACCAATCATGAGTTCAGCAGATGCTATGGCATACACTCTTAAAAGAGTAAGAGAAGGGAAAGATACTATTTCTGTAACTGGAAATGTTTTAAGAGATTATTTAACTGACCTTTTCCCAATTTTAGAACTTGGAACATCTGCAAAAATGTTATCAATCGTTCCATTGATTGCTGGTGGTGGATTATTTGAAACAGGTGCTGGTGGATCTGCGCCTAAACATGTAGAACAATTAATCAACGAAGGACATTTACGATGGGATTCTTTAGGTGAGTTCTTAGCACTTGCTGAATCTTTACGATTTATTGCACAAAAAAATAACTCTAAAGATTTAGAGATAGTAACAGCAGCACTAGACTCTGCAAATAACTCTTACCTTGATAATAATAAATCACCAAGTAGAAAAACAGGTGAAGCTGATAATAAAGCATCACACTATTTCGTAGCACAATACTGGGCTAAAGCACTTGCAGATCAAACTGACAATGCAGAACTTGCGGCAAAATTTGCACCAGTTGCAAAAGCTTTAATTGAAGGTGAATCTACAATTATGAATGAACTTTTAGCAATTGAAGGTAAAAAAGCTGATATCGGTGGATACTTTAAACCTGATTTTGCAAAAGCTGAATCAGTAATGAGACCATCGACTACTTTAAATAATATTATTAATAATATCTAATTTTAAAAATACCTAATCTTAGATTAGGTATTTAATATAAAAAAAGGGGTTCGTTAAAACGAACCCCTTTTTTTAATCTCACTAAATAAATTTAAAAAACAATTAAAAAGTAAAATCTTTTCCGAGATAATGCTCTCTTACTATTTCATTATCTTTGATCTCTTGCGCTGTTCCACCTGCGATAATAGCACCAGCTTTCATCACATATGCACGATCACATATTTGAAGTGTTTCTCTTACATTATGATCAGTAATTAAAACACCAATCCCTCTAAGAGTGAGTTGTTTGATGATTTCTTGGATATCTTTCACAGCAATAGGATCAACTCCAGCAAATGGTTCATCTAAAAGTAAAAATTTTGGATTTGAAACTAATGCTCGTGCTATTTCTGTTCGTCGTCTTTCTCCTCCACTTAGGCTGATCCCTTTTCTTTGTCGTATTGGTTCTATATTAAAAACTTCAAGAAGCTCTTCTATTCTTTCTCGTCTAAGTTGTTCATCATCAATGGCAACTTCAGCTGCTAGCATAAGATTGTCTTCAACGGTTAAGTCTTTAAAGATAGATGATTCTTGTGGTAAATAGCCTATTCCTCGCAATGCTCTTTTATGCAAAGGAAGATCTGTAATATCATGCTCATCAAATGAGATACTTCCAGTAGTTGGCTGCACTAATCCACAAATAATATAAAAACTTGTCGTTTTACCAGCACCATTTGGTCCGAGTAAACCCACTGTTTCGCCACTTTTGATGTTTAAAGTTATATCATGTAAAATTTGTGTTTTTTTGATTGATTTGGTAAGACTTTTAACTTCTATTTTATGATTCAATGGTATATTCTCTACTTTCTTCTTTTTTTTCTATATTTATAACTAAAACTTCAAAGCCATATTCTTTTAAAATATTTTCGAGTTTTTCACCGCCCCACTCTACAAAATGAATACCATCTTTTTCAAACTCTTCAAGCATCCCTAATGAGATAAATTCTTCTAAAGTTTTATTATAAACATCATAATGATAAATATTTTCACCATATTGACTTTGAAGAGAAAAAGTAGGACTTGTAACCGTATCTTTTATATCGAAACTTGCTACAAAATTTTGAACAAGTGTAGTTTTGCCACTTGCCAAATCTCCTCTTAATAATACAACAATATTTTTATCTAATATTTTTTGCTTTAAGAGATCTATAAAAAGATTTATTTGAGTAAGAGTTAGTTTCATAGTTTTTATTGATTGACAAGCTTATTGCTAACCAATATAATCTCATTAAGTTTTTCAATCGCTTTACCACTGTCAATTATCTCTCGTGCCATCGCTATTCCCTCTTCTGTCGAGCTTACTTTATTGTCTACTAAAAGTGCAACTGCTGTATTTAAAAGAACAATATCTCTTTTAGCTCCTGTAATTGAACCATCTAAAACACCTCTTGTGATTTTTGCATTTTCTATCGCATCCCCACCAACAATGTCTTCTTTTGGATACAGATCAAAACCATATTCTCTAGGATCCAGTATAAATTCACTAAATGATCCTCTTTCAACAAAAGCACAATGAGTAACATCACTAATACTAATTTCATCCATTCCATCTGCACTACTA
>JBASAI010000170.1:0-1749 GCA_049650525.1 Arcobacteraceae bacterium | reverse complement strand
TTTTATAACAGCATAAGGATTTTCTCCATATCGAACTACAACAATACCGCCAACAGTGTCACCTTCACCATTTAGATCAGCCATACCACGTCTATTTGATGATGTAACATTTACATTCGCAATATCTTTTATTAATAGAGGTATAGAATTAAAAGTCTTAATTACTATTTCTTCAATATCAACAACATTTTTCAAATACCCTTTAGCTTGAATCATATGCTCAAACCCATTTTCAAGAATAATACGACCACCTTTATCGTCATTATTTTTTGTTAATGCATTTTTTACATCATTAATAGAAAGATCATACTCTACTAGTTTTTTTTGATCTAATGTAATTTCATAATTTCGAATAAATCCACCAATAGATGCAATTTCACTTACACCATGAACACCAAGTAAAGCATATTTATAATAATAGTCTTGTAGGCTTCTTAAATCTGCAAGAGATTTTGTATCTGATTTTAGAGCATATTCATACGCCCAACCAACACCAGTTGCATCTGGACCAATTGCTACATTTGCTCCTGTTGGAAATGTACCTTGTAGTTGAGATAGTTGTTCCAATATTCTATTTCTTGAATCATAAAGGTCAGTACCATCTTTAAAAATTATATAAATAAGAGCATTTTGAAATGAACTCATTGCTCGTACTGTATCAATATTTGGTAAAGACATTAAATTTGATATCAGTGGATACGAAATTTGTTCTTCTATTGTTTGAGGACTTTGTCCTGACCATTTTACTTGTACAATTACCTGTGGAGGAGATAAGTCAGGTAATGCATCAAGGCTAGTATCTTTAATAGCCCAAACTGATGCTATTGTTAAGATGATAGTAGAAAATAAAACTAAAAATTTATATTTTATACTATATGATATTATTTTCTCAACCATTTAATTCTCCTAAATATTGTAATTTTGTAATAACCTGTACCTTTTGATTACCAATCATTATCTTCTTCTTCATACAATGCATTCGTTATTGCATCTGAATCTAATAAGAAAAGTGCATTATTTATTACTTCATCATTAGCTTGAAGTCCATCTGTAATTTCATAACTATTTGAAGATATTCTTTTTGCTTCTACTTCAACAGGTTCAAATTCTCTATCAGATATTGGTTTAAATACATAAAACTTACTACCCTTATTTAATACAGCAGTTTTTGGTAAAGTTAACATTGATCTTTTATTAGTTTGTAGTTTAACTTCTGCAAACATATTTGGATAAATATTCATCTTTTTATTATCAATAAGAAATCTAACTTGAACAGTTTTTGTTTTTTTGTTTACAATTGGATAGATGTACTCAACTTTAGATTTAATTGGAGTATCAACACCTTCTATATAAATTTTAGCATTCATTCCTAACTTAATTGAAGAGATATCTTTTTGGTATACTTGAGCCACAAACCAAAGTTCTTCAATATTTGCTAATTCTAAAATTGTTTTACTTTTCTTTATTGCACTTTTATTATTCACATTCTTTTTCATTACAATTCCATTAATTGGAGAGTGAACATTAATACTTTTTAAAGACCTAGAAGAATTTTTAATTCTTTTAAGTTCAATAGGATCAATATCTAGAGCAATTAACTTATCAACAGCACTTCTGTAAAGGTTATTATTGATTTTTTTAGTAACTTTTAATTCTTCTTGAATGCTAAGTACTTTATCAGAATAGATAGATAAAAGAATATCACCTTTTTTAACAGGCATAAATGTTTTATTTGCATTTAATTTTGTA
>JBASAI010000169.1:0-3249 GCA_049650525.1 Arcobacteraceae bacterium | reverse complement strand
TGATAATTTCGTCTGCTTGATATGTTTGAAATAGCACTGATTGGAGTGTTTTTTCTAAGAGTTTTTTTCTATTGTATGTGGGGATTATTATTGATATTTTCATTAGTTCATTATATACTTTACATAGATTTTTATTTTTACTTTTTCTGCGGGTTTAGGATAGTCTTGGTAGGCTATTTTTATCGTTTGTATAGTGTTATCATCAAGTGCTGTATAATAGGAACTATCCACAAGTTTGAGCTCTGATATATCACCATTTGGATGAAGATAAAACTCGATCACATTTGTTCCTTGTTGTTTTGTACGAATAGAAATTTGTGGATATCGTAGATATCGTTGAGTGATTCTTCCTATTGTATTAAGGTTTTGCTTGAGATAGTTTTTTTGATTTTCCGAAAAGGTAAAATACTGCTCGCCATAAAGTTTGATATAACTTTGTGTGAGTTCAGAAAGCTGTCGTATCTCTTGTATTTCTTCTTTTCGTTCTTTATCTTTTTTTGTTTCTTTTTTTTGTTCTTGTTCAGTTTTTTGTTGTTTTTGAATCGTAAAAAACTTTTTGAGATCCAACGGCTCTTTTTGTACTTTTGGTAACTTTATGATAGGAACAGACTTTTTTAGCTCTTGTTTTTTCTCTGGGCTTTTTTGTGGTACCGATTTCGGTTTCGGTTTTTGTGGAGTCTCTTTTTGTTCAACATTTGGTTGAATCTTTACATATTTGACATTGACAAGTCCCTGTTTTTTACTTGTACTTTTTGTATTGCTTGTATTCATATGTAGATAGGGGTTTTTTAGTGTTTCATTGAGCGTGAAAAAAAGCATAAAATGCAAAATCGCTGATATGACAAATGCTATGATAATTGTTTTGGAAAACTTCTTCATTTTGGATTATAACTATAAGTTTATCATAAAATCATTTATCAAAGATTTTATCTCTATTTGATGTTGCTCTTCTATGATGAAGTGAGCGCCTAAAGAAGACTCTGAGATATTGCCTAAAAGTATCTCATCTTTACTATTTTTAAAAAGATGCGTTTTTGAGCTTTTGACTCCACCAATAGATATCTTCAGTCTATCTTGAGGAAGTTTTTTTAAGTATCTTGAACCTCTTGAAAAACCTATATATATTTTTGCTTGAGCTATATTGATACCTGAGAGATTTTTTGCTTCAGAATCAAGCACTACATAGTTATAATTATCTATTAGTGAGATGATGGAAGTATTGATTGATGTGTGTTGCTCATAGCTTCCAGAGTTTGGATTACCTTTAAAATAGATAATATCATACATCTTTATAAAACCTCTTTTCTAGCTCTTTTGAAGGGACCATACAGCTCTGTTTTTTCCCATATAGTTTATATCTATTGTTGGAAATTATATCATACAAATAATCTCGAAAAGTTTTAGGCAAAAACTTAAATATTCTTAATAGATACCAAAATCCTGAGAGCTCTTTAATGATTTCAAATACAGTATCACTTTTAGTAAAATATTTTCCATCTTTTATGAGTATGAGAGTATCTTTACTTTGCGTTTGTATATCATATTTTTTTAAAAGTTTTTGGGTACTTTCTGCTTGATATGGAGTAAACATAAAATGAAAACTTGGATCTCTTTTGATGATAAAATTTACTGATTTATTGCAAAAATTGCAAACTCCATCAAAAATGATGATTTTTTCTCTATTCATCTTTAAAGTATAGTACATATTATCTAAAAAGTTTCATATAGTTTAGAATAAAGGTATTAATTTGAATATCCAAATATTTCCTAAACAAATTTTTGTTATAATCAATAAAATTTAATAATGATATAGGATAAAAATGTTTGAAAAAAGTATAAAAGCGTATGAAGAGGCAAAATGTGTTATTCCTGGTGGAGTTGATTCTCCTGTGAGAGCATTTAGTGGAGTACTTGGTACACCTCCTTTTATACAAAAGGGAAAAGGAAGTTATCTCTTAGACATCGACGGAAATCGATACTTAGATTTCGTACAAAGCTGGGGACCTCTTATTTTTGGACATTGTGATAAAGATATTGAAAAAGTTGTGATCGATACAGTGAAAAATGGTCTCTCATTTGGAGCACCAACAGAGTTAGAAACACAGCTAGCAAGGGAAATTGTAGAGATGTACGACAACCTTGATCAAATAAGATTTGTAAGTAGTGGAACAGAAGCTGTTATGTCAGCTATTAGACTTGCTCGTGGCGTGACCAATAAAGATGATATCGTAAAATTCGAAGGGTGTTATCATGGGCATAGTGATTCTCTTTTAGTGGCTGCTGGAAGTGGTATGGCGACATTTGGAGCACCAAGTAGCCCAGGTGTACCTGCTGATCTTACAAAACATACTTTACTAGCAGAATATAACAACATTGAACAACTTGAAAAATGTTTTAAAGAATCATCTGATATAGCATGTATTATCATCGAACCAATTGCTGGGAATATGGGACTTGTACCTGCAAGCGAAGAGTTTTTGGCAAAATGTAGAGAGCTTTGTGATACACACGGGGCGATGCTTATTTTTGATGAAGTGATGAGTGGATTTAGAGCTTCTTTAAAAGGAGCCCAAGGGATCGTGAAAACTGTACCAGATATCGTAACATTTGGTAAAGTTATAGGTGCAGGTATGCCTGTAGGGGCTTTTGCTTCACGAAATGAACTTATGTCACAACTCAGTCCAGAAGGAAAAATATATCAAGCAGGAACATTGAGTGGAAATCCAGTAGCAATGGCAGCTGGTTTAAAATCTTTACAAAAAATAAAAGCTGATCCTACTATCTATGATAGACTCAACGAAAAAGCTATAAAACTGACAAATGGTTTGAAAGCTATTGCTGCAAAATATGATATCTCTATGCAAGTAGATACAAGAGGAAGTATGTTTGGATTTTTCTTTTGTGATGTTATTCCTACAAATATGAAAGATGTTAGTACGAGTGATTTTGAACGGTTTGCAAAATTTCATAATGAGATGCTTAAAAAAGGTTTCTATTTTGCTTGTAGTCAGTATGAAGTAGGTTTTATTTGTGATACAATGACAGATGAAGATATAGAATTGACTTTGCAAGCAGCAAATGAAGTGATGGTAACTTTATAATCATCGCTTTTAAAGTATGAATAATAAAAATTATTGGAGAAATTTATGAATAAAAATGAGAAAATTATAGTAGGTATTGATTTGTCACAATCAAGTTTGGAAGTTCTAAAAAGAGCATTTCAAATAGCACAATTAAAAAGTGCTACAT
>JBASAI010000168.1:0-1890 GCA_049650525.1 Arcobacteraceae bacterium | reverse complement strand
AGCAGCCATTACAGCAGCAATCGCATCGATATCACCTTTACTCCCCATAGCAAGTTGAGATCCACCGTTGAATCCAAACCAACCCATCCATAAAATAAATGTACCAAGTGTGGCAATCGCTAAGTTTGATCCTGGAATTGGTCTTACTCGTCCATCTTTACCATATTTACCTTTTCTAGCTCCTAAGATAAGTACACCCGCTAAAGCAGCCCAACCACCAACACTATGAACGATTGTAGATCCAGCAAAATCAGAGAAACCTTCGATTAAACCACCTTCACTTGATAAACTTCCACCCCATGTCCAGTGACCTTGAATAGGATAAATTAATGAACTTAATACAACCACAAAGATTAAAAATGGCCAAAGCTTCATTCTTTCAGCAATTGTTCCTGAAATAACAGATGCAGCAGTTGCAACAAATACTACTTGGAAAAAGAAGTCTGCCATTTTAGGATATGCTGCACCTACAGCTGTTGCTTCATCAAGAATTGAGATGCTTCCCATAAATGAGTTACCTTCTCCGTACATTATATTAAATCCAACAAAGTAGAACATAATACAAGAGATAGCAAATAATGCAACATTTTTTGTTAATACTGTCGCATTATTTTTTGATCTCGTAAGACCAGCCTCCAACATAGCGAACCCTGCCGCCATCCACATAACTAATATTCCTCCGAAGATAAACAAGAAGCCATCTAAAACATATTTTACATCTGCAAAATTTTCCATTTTTTATTCCTTTTTATTTTTGATGAGAAATTATGACATATATTTGTATATTTAATAACTACATATTGTATATAAAATATACAAATATCTTTTTGCCTTCATTTTTCAATAAAGCCTTATTCAACAAAGAAATTAACTGTAAATAGCTAGCTGCTTATAAACTATACAATCAAATCACAATAAAAATGGTAAAATAAAATCAATACTAACAGAGTAAAAAGGGAATAGATGATTAATGAATTAATGGAAGCAAACAAAATAACAATATTTTTTCAGCCGATTATTTCCATAAAAAATACAAAGTTTTTGGCATTTGAAGCATTAACAAGAGCATATAATGAAAATAATGATTTCATCTCACCTATAGATTTATTTAAACAAGCAAGCAAAGAGAACTTATCTAATATATTAGATTCGTATGTTAGAAACCTAGCATTAGATAAATTCTTACCATATCATAAAACAAACAAAGAGATTTTGCTTTTTTTAAATTTTGAATCTTCTTTTATAGATAGTGAAGAATATAACGAGTTTATAGATATAGTAAAGGAAAAAAACATCAATCCAGCCAATATAGTCCTAGAGATAAAAGAAGATGAGATCAGAGATAACAATGCAATTAAAAAATTTGTTGACTTATATAGAAAACATGGTTTTATCATCGCTATTGATGATTTCGGAACTGGGTATTCTAGTTTTGATCGATTATCATTAATCAAACCAGATATCGTAAAAATAGATAGATCAATCATATTTGATGTAGATAAAAACTTCATAAACTCCGAAATACTTCGAGCAGTTTCAAATATGTGTCATAAAATCGGCGCTATAGTTTTGGCAGAAGGTGTCGAGAGTAAAAATGAGATACTCCACTGTATGACAAAAAATATTGATATATTTCAAGGGTTTTATTTTGCAAAACCACAAGCTATTATTGATCTTGACCTTCAAGAATCTTTGCACAATGAAATTTATCAAATAGGAGATGACTACAAAAAGAAAATTAGTAATACTATTGATAAAAAGAGAGTTATTTTTAGTGATTCAGAAGCGTTGTCAAATAAAGTGATGAATGTCTATGCTAATTCATATGAAAATAGTGAAAAATTACTGAAACAAATTATTGATGAACATCAACACTTAGAAGCTATTTAT
>JBASAI010000167.1:0-4996 GCA_049650525.1 Arcobacteraceae bacterium | reverse complement strand
ACCTTGAAGAAGCTGTTAAACATTTAAGAGAAGCTGGTTTATCTAAAGCCGCTAAAAAATCTTCAAATGTTGCAGCTGAAGGTTTGGTTTCAATTAAAGTAAATGATGATCAAACAAAAGTAACAATGGTTGAACTTAACTCTCAAACAGATTTTGTTGCTAAAAATGCAGCTTTTTTAGATTTAAAAGATGAGATTACTGCTCATGTTCAAACAACTGCAGTAACTTCTACAGAAGAGTTAAATAAAACAGAGATTAACGGTGTTAATTTTGAAGAGTATTTAAACTCAAGAATTGCTATTATTGGTGAAAATATTGTTGCTAGAAAAATGACAACTATTTCTACTGACAACGGTGTAGTAAATGGATATGTTCATTTAGGTAAAGTTGGTGTTATTTTGGCAGCTACTTGTGCACCTGAAGCAAAAGAGAAAACTTCTGAATTATTGAAAAAAGTTGCTATGCATGCTGCTTCAATGAAACCATCAGTTATCTCTTATAAAGATTTATCTCCTGAGTTTATCGAATCTGAAAATAAAGGTATCATTGCTGATATTGAAAAATTAAATATTGAGTTACACAGACTTGGTAAACCTGAGAAAAAAATACCTTTATTTGTAAGTCGTTCACAACTTACAGCTGAAGCATTGGCTGACGCTGAAGAGCAAATGAAAGCTGATCTTAAAGCTCAAGGGAAACCAGAAAAAATTTGGGACAAAATTATTCCTGGACAAATTGAAAGATTTATCTCAGATAATACTCAACTTGATACTGCTCATGCACTTTTAAGTCAACCTTATGTAATGGATGACTCAATGACTGTTGAACAAGCTATTAAAGCTTGTGATGACTCAATAGAAATCGTTGAATATGTTCGATATGAACTAGGTGATGGAATTGAGAAAGTAGAAGAAGATTTTGCAGCAGAAGTTGCTGCACAAATGGCTAAATAGAGATTCTATTTAGTTATTATTTGAATTATGACTGACATTAATAAAATTGAAGTTGATTCAAATTTGCCCTTACTTGAAGTAAGGGCAGTCTCACATGAGTTTGATTATCCCCTTTTCCAAGATATAAATTTATCATTAAATAAAGGTGAATCTATAGCAATTATAGGTTTAAGTGGTAGTGGAAAATCAACCCTCTTAAATATTTTTTCAACTTTATTGATTCCAAATAAAGGTGAAGTGTACTACAATAATAAAAATATATTTAAATTATCAAAAAGTAATCTTTTGCAAATAAGAAGAAATGATTTTGGAATTATTTTTCAATCACATTATTTATTTCGAGGATTTAGTGCTATAGAAAACTTAAAGATATCAGAATTGTTAAGTGATAATCTTATTGATGTAGAATTACTAAAATCTTTAAGTATTGATCATGTAATGAAACAAGGTATTGGTGAACTAAGTGGTGGACAACAACAACGATTGTCTTGTGCAAGAGTTTTGGTAAAAAAACCAAAAATTATCTTTGCTGATGAACCAACTGGTAACTTAGATACACAAACAGCAACAGAGATGATGAATGTTTTGTTTGATTATGTGAAAAGAAATGATGCAGGACTAATTATGGTAACTCATGAAGATGAGATAGCAAATAGATGTGATAGGGTTTATAAACTTATTGACTATAAATTGGAGCAAATAAAATAATGATGGATGGAAAATATTATGAATAAAAGTGTAATTTTAGTATCACGAAAACCTATTATCATCCAAATATTTACACTGGTGTGTAAAAAACTTCATATAAAATTAGAAGTACTAGATGAAGTACAAGTAGATCATAAAGTTGATATTATTGTAATCGACAATGATTTTATTGATGATAGATTTAATGTTGTGAAATCGTATACAAAACTTATGGGTGCAATTTCAAAAGAAGAGTTACCCTTTGGAAGTGCAAATGATTTTATTATTCCACTTCCTTTTCTCCCTTCATCACTCGAAAATATTTTGGAAAAACAATTAGAAATACTCCAAAAACGAGATAATGCAAAAACATATATTTCAAATGTAGAAGTTAAAAATGATGAGTATTTTCCTGCTGATGATGGTGAACCAGCAGTAGAGTACTTAGAAAGTTTAGCCAATGATATTGCTTTAGATATTGATGATGAAAATGATGACAGCATTGTTTCCTCTTCAAGCCTTAATACCGGTGGTATTTTGGATACAAAAGAGTTATCTAGTATTCAAAATATTATGACACAAAGTAGAGAATTAAGAAAAGAAGATTTTAATAGTGAAAAAGAGGAAGATGAATGGACTGATTTGTCTTCGATTATCGATCAAGCAATTGATGAAGTAAACACTGTAAGTGAAATATATAGTAAATTTGATAATAAACCGATCAAAGTACTTTTAAGTAATTTTGAGCTTGATGAATTGACACCTTTATTAAATAAACTTGACCAAGATATTATTGATTCTTTGACGGATGGTTATGAGATAAGCTTGCAGATAAAACTAGGGCATTCAAACAGTGAATGAGGTATGTTCAAAAGGCGCAATTTTATTGCTGTCAGGACCTAGTGGATGTGGGAAAAGTTCTTTATTAAAAGAAGTTTATAAAGTTATCGATAATTATTACTTTTCTATTTCTACTACTACAAGAGCTCCCAGAGTAGGGGAGAAAGATGGTGTTGATTATTTTTTTGTAACAAAAGAAGAGTTTAGAAAAGATATTGAAGAGGGCAATTTTTTAGAATGGGCCGAAGTACACGGTAACTATTACGGTACATCCATAAAACCAATCAATAAAGCACTAGAAGAATCTAAGCTTGTAATCTTTGATATAGATGTTCAAGGATTTGTTCAAGTTATTAAGTCATACAGAGATATTACTACAACTGTATTTATCACAACTCCAACAATAAACGCACTCAAAGAAAGACTCTACAATAGAAATACTGATTCAGAAGAGATTATTCAAAAAAGAATATCAAATGCTCAAATAGAGTTAGGTTATATTGATAAATATGATTATTTTATTGTGAATGATGATTTAAAAGTAGCTGCTGAACAATTGGTTTCTATTGCTAGAAACTCATTGATAAAAACATCTTTATATGATAAAGATGCTATTGTAAAAGTATGGAATAGTTAAGGGTTTCATACTCTACATTTACAGCAGCTATAAGTTATCTTTACTTACAGCTTTTCCGAAATGCCACCCTTGCATATATTCGATACCCAAAGATTTTGTTTTTTGATAAATTTCTTCACTACTTACAAATTCTGCGACAGTTTTTATCCCTAGTTTTTTACAAAATTCTGCGATTGTTTCTACGATTAAGGCATGCTTTGGAAGTGTATCTATCTCTTTGATAAGCGAACCATCGATCTTTACAAAATCTACATTTAATGCTTCTAGCATATTAAAGTTTGAATACCCAGCTCCAAAATCATCAACACCAATTTGGCAACCATATGATCTAATCTTAACGATAAAATCTTTTACGATTTCAAAATCTTCAATCTCTTCACTTTCTAAAATTTCAAAATCTAATAGTTTCGCTTCTTCTTTGTATTTATCCAATGTGTCAAAAATAAATTGATATGTATCACTGTTAATAATGTCTTCAAAAGATAAGTTCACAGCAACTCTTATCTTTTTTTCTTTGATAATAGCCAGTACGCTTGAAAGCATTACTTTAATAATAATAGGAAAAAGTCTTGCTTTTTTCGCAATACTTAAAAACTTGTACGGTGCAATCTCATTTCCTTCATCATCTATGTATCTAATAAGTGCTTCATATTTATAAATCTCTTTTGTTCTTGCATCGATGATTGGCTGAAAGTAGGGCTGAAGTTTTCCATCTGTTTGACCTGCTTTGAGTTTTTTAATCCATGCAATATTTTCTTCAATATCTTTTTTTTGTTCAAATTGTTCTTTATCGTATTCTATTATATCAAGATATTTTTTTCTGGCTTTAGGAATCGCTCTTTGTGCATATTCAAAAGCATGTTTATCATTTGCTTGGGCTACACCAATTGTCATACTAATATCGATCTCTTCATCACCGATCGTAATACCATCATCTGCTGTATTTTTGATAAAAACTTGACATTTTTGTTTAAATTCTTGTAAACTGATGTTGAGATTTTTACATAAAACAACAAAATTATCTGAACCAACTCTATATATATTATACTCTTCACTTTTAAATGTTTCTTTTAATTTTTGAACAAATGAGAGTAGAATTTTATCTCCAAATTCTTCACCATAGAGATCATTTAAAATAGAAAATTTATCTATGTTGATCAGTGCAAGCGTTGATTTTTCAATATTTTTTGTATCTTTAATCAGAGCATTTCTATTTTGTAATTTTGTGAGCTGATCAAGATACAGGTCTCTTAGCTCATGATAGAGTAAAGATTTTGACATAATATCAAGAAGTTTTTTGACATTTATCGGTTTGAGGACATATTTATCTACACCTAAGTCAATTGCATCAAGTAAGTATTCTGAGTTTGAAAATGCAGTTGCCACAACTATGGGCATATTTGGATTGATTCTTTTAATCTCTTTTGCCATCTCAAGACCGTTCATATTTGGCATATTAATATCTGTAATTATCAGATCAATAAGATGTTGATTTTCTTTAAATACTCTTAAGCCTTCAGCCCCATCCTTACAAATGAATTGTTTTTTTGTAAATGATTCTAAAATTCCTGCGGTGATATCTCGTAAGTATTCTTCATCTTCACAATATAAAACTGTAATCTCTTTTAGCCTTGAAACATCTGCTTCCATTATTACTCTTTTTATTATAATTTTAGATATAATAGCATAAATAAGGTAAGAGAGAATATAATAGTGTCTAATAAAAAAATATTTTATCACTTCAAGGGATCATTTGCATGTCAAAGATAGTTGCTTGCTCTCATTGTCATCTTGAATTTGATGAATCAATGATGATACTCGAAAATGAAACTTCAAATAATACTCCCACTCTTCATTTTTGCTGTAATGGCTGTCAAGG
>JBASAI010000166.1:0-2049 GCA_049650525.1 Arcobacteraceae bacterium | reverse complement strand
ATAGAACATCCTGTGTTGGCAAGTTAAAATTTAACATTTTTCTTACATAATCGTATGATTAAAGATAAGATTAAAGATAAATAGGTTATAAATCCACTAAATTTAATTAAATAGGAATCGTAAATATGTCACTAATGATAACAGATGAATGTATTGCATGTGATGCTTGCAGAGAAGAATGTCCAAATGAGGCAATAGAAGAGGGTGATCCAATATATATAATTGACTCAGATATGTGTACTGAATGTGTTGGAAGTTTTGATGAACCTCAATGTATTGAAGTATGTCCAGTTGATTGTATTGTGTTAGATCCTGATAACCAAGAAACTATGGAAGAGTTACAGTTTAAGTTTGATCAGTTAGAAAAAGAAGACTAATCATGGCAAAAATTACAACCATTATTGATATCGGTTCAAACTCGATGAGGATGGTTGTTTTAAAAAAAACAAGTCGATTTGCGTTTCATCTCATAAATGAATCAAAATCAAAAGTAAAAATTTCTGAAGGTTGTTATGAAAATAATGGAAATCTTCAGCTACTCCCAATGCAACGAGCATACGATGCTCTCAAATCATTTTTAGAAATTGCTAAAAATCTCAAATCAAGAAAAATTTTATGTGTAGCTACTTCAGCTTTGCGAGATGCTCCAAATAAAAAAGAGTTTTTAGACCGAGTTTCAAAAGAACTCAAACTAAACATAAAAGTGATAGATGGTGAAAAAGAAGCATACTATGGTGGAATTGCAGCACTTAATCTTCTAGATTGTGACGAGTTTACAACAGTTGATATAGGTGGGGGAAGTACTGAATTTGCTTTTGTTAAAGATGGTTCTATTACAAAAACTGTTTCTTTAGATATAGGAACAGTTCGCATAAAAGAACTATATTTAAATAAAAATGATATTGAAGGTGCAAAGAAACATATAGTCTCACAGCTTGAATCTATCGAAGAAAAGCTTCCAACTGTTGTGGGACTTGGAGGAAGTGCGCGAGCATTGAGTCGTATCATTATCAAAAATGAAAACTATCCTTTGGATAACTTGCATGGTTTTGAATATAACGCAAAAGAAAAAATACCTTTTTTTAGAAGTATCATAGAAGCTACTTCTAATAAAGAGTTGAAAAAACTAGGCGTTGCAAAAGATAGATATGATACTATTGCTGCTGGTACGATTATCTTTAAAATGATTGTAAAGTATTTTGAAGTACAAAAAGTGATCACTAGTGAAGTGGGTGTCAGAGAAGGTGTGTATTTGACAGATATCTTACGAACATCAAACTATAAATTTCCAGTAAATTTTAATGTGAGTATGAGAAGTCTTTTGGACCGTTTTGTGGATGATGAATCGATGAGTGCATATCTTGGAAATAATGCACGAAATATTTTCGAAGTTTTAAAACCCTTACATAATTTAGATGAAAAATATAAATCGATTTTAGTAATCGCTTCAAAACTTGAACAAATAGGAATATCACTTAATTTTGACAAAAATGAAGATCATGCTTTTTGGTATATTTTAAATGGATTAAGTTATGGATTTACTCATCAGGATAAATTGCTTATCGCTACAATTGCAAAGTTTACAAAAAAATCTTTACCAAAACAAAAAGATATCGAAGAATTTCAGTCTCTTTTACCTGATTTGGAAATCGTACGATGGTTAAACTATATGATAACATTAAATCTTTCTTTAAACTGTGAATATACAAAAATAAAATTTGAGTATATTTTAGAAGAAAACACACTCCATATACAATCACCAAAAACCCAGTATCTTGTAAGCGGTGCACTTGAAAATATAAAAGCACCCCAAAATATAATTTTGGAATATAAATAATGATGCAAAATGAAGTAAATACAAAACAATATAAAATTTGTATTGTTAAACTTTCTGCTATGGGGGATATCATCCATGCAATGGTGGTTTTACAGTTTATCAAAAAAGCATATCCTACTGCTCAGATAGACTGGATCGTTGAAGAGGGCTTTAAAGCTGTATTGGAAAATAATCCAGATATAGATAACATCTTACCAATAAATCTCAAAACG
>JBASAI010000165.1:0-2501 GCA_049650525.1 Arcobacteraceae bacterium | reverse complement strand
GGGGCCTTTGAAAAAACTTCTTCAGAATTTTTTGGTAGTACTTTAAATATGGATAATTTTATTCCAGTAACTAAAAAGATTTCAATTTTATCTTCCCTTTCAATATCTAAAATTGAGGGAACAAATATTCCAATTGACGAATATTTAAAACTTGGAGGAAATTTCAGCAATGTAAATAAAAAAGAATTCTCCTTTGCAGGTTTTGCTCCTCAAGAAAAACTTTTGGAAGATTTAGTTTTATTTAAATTAGGAATACAATATGAACTTATTTCAAATTTATATCTTACTGGAGAATACAATATCACCACTTTTAAAGAATATAACTATTCATCTGAAAGTTCAGAGAATGTAAATGAACTGTGGGATGACTATCTTCAAGGATTTGGAGTTAGTTTAGGTTATTTGTCCCCTGTTGGGCCTATTAGCCTTTCAATTTCTCACAATGATGAAAGAAAAGAATTTATATACCAATTAAGTCTTGGATATATTATAGATTAAAAAAAAGGTTCTTTGTCAACTGGTGTTGGTGGAGAAAAATAAAAAAATAAATAATGTTTTTGTTCCTTCAGCTTTATGCTGAAGGAATTTTTATTTTTGTTAAATTGCTATAAATTAAAATTCTATTTCTTAAATGATAAAAGCTTCTGTATCCAAATGCGATCCGCTTAATAACTTTTATTTTATTATTAATACCTTCAATAGGACCATTGGAAAATGGATAATTTAAACTATTTTTAATATAAGGTAAATATTTAATATATGTCTTTATTGAAGTGAGCATATAGTGACTTGAAATTTTTAAATTACTTTTTATAAAGCGCTGGAAAGCTATATAATTTCTAGTTTTAATAAAAAATATTAAATTTTGATAAATAGTATAAGCTTCTTCTAATTCTTTACTAAATGATAAAAGTCTAGTAACAATTTCTTCTTCAGAAATATACTGCCTGAAAGAATGGTGGTAATATTTTCTTATATAAGAAAGTTTTGAAGAATCTTTTAATAATAATTTCCAATATTTCTTTAATTTATTATATATAGATGGATCTTTCTTGCGAAATTTATTCATAATATTAATTCTACTCTTATTAAAGGAACGATTAATTAGTTGAACTAAATGAAAACGATCAATTGAAATCTTAGCTTTGGGAAATAATTCTTCTATTAAAGTAATATATGGAGAATACATATCAATAACAATATTTGTAACAGAATTTCTCGCTTTTTGAGAATATTTTGAAAAGTAATTTCTTAATTGGTTTAAGCGCCTATCTTCAAGTATATCAATGATTTTATGAGATTCTGCATCACAAAAAACAAAAGACATTGCTCCAGAGCATTCTTTAACTGATTTAAATTCATCAAAACATAATTTTTTAGGTAAATAATTAAAATTAGGCAAATGGTATTTATAAAAAGAATTAACTATTCTATTTACAGTGTTATGAGAAGAATTAAATCTCCTAGCGATATCTTTTTCAGAAATTTTAAGTTTAGCCTCATTAGCAATAGCTAGCTTAGTTTGGTTTGAGATAAAACAGTTTTTATTAACTAATGAAGTGTTAGCAATAAATGTTTTTCCACATTTTTTGCAAAAAAATCTTTGTTTTCTAAGTTTAATATAAGTATTATAATTAGAAATCATAGGTATTTTAATTAGAGTATTTTTAAACCCATATTTAATGATAGAATCATGATTAACAGAACCGCAACATTCACAATGCGCAGGAGAATATGTAAGTTTAGCAAAAAATACTTTGCAGATAATTCCTTTAATATTAAGATCTTTAACGAAATTACTGTCAAAAAAAATATTATTATCTTTTAAATTTAGTAAAGATTTGATAGAATAATTATGAGACAAATAAATCACATCCTTTCTTTTGGTGTCGCAACTTAATTGTAACGGATTTTTTTATTTGTCTCAATTTTTTTTTGCAAAAAATAAAGGTGTTAGTATTTTTTACAAATACCAACACCAAATATTATAGACCCTAAAAAAAGAGGAAATTTCCTCTTTTTTTAATTTGCAACATAATCATTTAAGTGATTATCTTTCCTTTTTAATTGAACCACTGGAGTATACATATCATTTAAAAAATCCAATATTTTATCAGATATATTTATTGTTTTCCCTGTTAATATTGCTTCAACTGGAAAAACTGTATCATTTGGAAAGTTAATATAAATAGCAGTTACTAAATCTTCATTGATTTCGTCTATATATTCCATTTGATTTTTCCTTAATTTAATTATTTCTTTTTTTAATTCTGAATCCTTTATCTTTTTATAATCTAAATTAAAAACATCTATTTTATATTTTTTTGATAAATTATTATAATCTTTTTTTATAATCTTGCTGTAATTTTTTGATTTATAATAGTTTTCTAATACATATTCTGTATCAATAACTTTAAATAATTCTTTAGAGTAGCTTAGGGTCCCCATTAAAATCATAATAAAAATTGTTAATTTTTTCATGCTCCCTCCTTTAATACAAC
>JBASAI010000164.1:0-3936 GCA_049650525.1 Arcobacteraceae bacterium | reverse complement strand
AATATAGACTTCCTTCTGTTATACTTATTTGGCACACTGTAAAATCTAAGACTTGGATCTACTTAAAAAAAGCTGGGACATTTATTGCAGCTGCTTCAATGTTGATTTGGTTTTTTAGTAACTACCCTCAAAATGATACAATAAATATACAGTATGAAACAAAAATAGAACAAGCTGTAAAGATAGAAGCTAAAAATAGTTTATCAAATGAATTAAATCAAATACTTTTAGAAGAAAGTTATTTAGGACAAGTGGGTAAATTTATAGAGCCTATTTTTGAACCATTGGGTATGGATTGGAGAATGGCTGTTGCTTTGCAGACAGGATTAGCTGCTAAAGAGGTTGTTGTTTCTACTCTTGGGGTATTGTATTCATTAGGAAGTGATGTTGATGAAGAAAATTCAAATCTTATGAAAAGGTTGCATGAAAATATACCATTTGCTTCAGCCGTTGCATTTATCATTATCATGATGACATATTTACCCTGTTTGGCAGCTACGATTGTATTTGCTCGAGAAGCTGGTGGATTTAAATATGCCGTATATCTGTTTATTTTTACGACTATGGTAGCGTATTCATTGGCATACCTTGGATATAAAGTAGCTTTATTATTTTAAATGAATATAATACGAACTAATAAAATTTGAGAATATATAAAGGATAGATATGAATTTTAAAAAATATATAAAAGCTGTAGGAACAGGGATCAAAGGAAACCGTGAGTTAGAATCTGATGAGGTTATCGATGCTACTTGCTCTATTTTGGAAAACAAAGCAACTGCTGCTCAAGTGGGTGCTTTTTTGGTGGGTTGGCGAACGAAGCTTGAAACCAATAATGAACTAAGAGCGTGTATAAAAGCTTTGAAAAAATATATGAAATTTCAAAAAATAGAAAACTCTTTGGAGTTGGGCTACTCTTTTGATGGAAGAGTAAATAATCCATTTTTGTTTCCATTGTATGAAAATATTCTCAAAGAATTTTATGAAAAAAACAGCGAGATAAAAGAGCTGAAACTCGTGATCTCAACTGATCTTTTACAGCCTGCAAAAAAAGGTATTGTAGCACAAGATATTGCAAAGCATTTTACATTTCCTAAATACTTGTATCTTTTTGATCGAGCTGAGTATTTAAAGGAGCTTAGTGATTTGACGCCTCTACGACATGAGCTAGGACTTCGTACTGTTTTTAATACTGTAGAGAAGCTTCTAAATCCTTCACAAAGTGAATATGGTGTAACAACAGCTTTTCATAAACCATATGTAGAAAAATATTTAGTGATGTTTAAAGAGTACTACAAAAAAGTTTTTGTTGTAAAAGCAAGTGAAGGAAGTCCTGAAGTTTTCAAAGATGGAAAATACTGGCACGAAAAAGATGGTGAAATAGTAGAAAAAATATTTAAGCTTGAAGATTTTGGTATCTCTTATGAGAAAAGTTATGACAATATATCTTTAAAAGAAGCACTAGAGATAGTAAAAAATCCATCTGATGAGATCTTAAAACTTGCAAAATTTAATATAGCGTTATATTTGGTATTTGCGCAAAGAGTACAAAGTTTAGAAGAAGCGTGGGAACTTTTAAATAAATAACTTATCTGTAAAATAAAACGAAAGAGATAAACTCTTTCGTTTTGAAGTATTAGTGAGAAACTGCTCCATCTGCACCAATACCTGTATTTGCTCGTATATTTTGAGCTCTAAATTTTTCTCTTTCATCTTTTGCTCTTTGAGAATTATCTGTTTTAGAGAAGATCCAAATCGCAACAAATGCAGTCGTAACTGAGAATAATGCTGGATATTTATATGGGAAAATTGCTTTTACATTTCCTAAGATATCTACCCAAACAATTGGTCCAATGATCACAAGAGTAACAGCTGTAATAAGTCCGATGAATCCACCGATAAATGCACCTCGTGTTGTTAAACCTCTCCAGTAAATAGAAAGAAACAAAATAGGGAAGTTAGCAGATGCTGCAATTGCAAATGCAAGACCTACCATATAGGCAATATTTTGTTGCTCAAAAGCAATACCACATATAACACCAATAATACCTACAATAATAACAGTAATTTTAGAAAGTTTTACCACTTGTGCATCTGTAGCATTTGGGTTGATAACATTTGCATAAATATCATGTGAAATTGCTGATGCACCTGCTAGTGTAAGACCTGAAACAACTGCTAAAATCGTAGCAAAAGCAACTGCTGAGATAAACCCTAAGAATGCATTTCCACCTAACATATGAGATAAGTGAATAGACGCCATATTGTTTCCACCAAATAGTTTGCCATCAACAAAATACTGTGCACCATCTGCTGAGTTTAAGAAAGCAATTGCCCCAAAACCAACAATAGTAATAATTACCCAAAAGTACCCAACAAAACCAGTTGCGTAAACAACAGATTTTCTAGCTTCTTTAGCATTACCAACTGTAAAAAATCTCATAAGAACATGAGGTAAACCAGCTGTTCCTAACATAAGTGCTAAACCTAACGAGATAGCAGAGATAGGATCAGAGATAAATCCACCAGGAGCTAAAATTGACTCACCTTTTGTATGGTTTTCAACAGCAGATACAGCTAATTTTTCAAAAGAAAAACCAAAGTGGTATAAAATCATAGCAGCCATAAAAGTTACACCTGTAAGAAGTAAACATGCTTTAATGATTTGTACCCAAGTAGTAGCAAGCATACCACCAAATGTTACATAGATAATCATCATAACACCCACCATCATAACAGCAAATTCATATTCCATACCAAAGAGTACTTGAATAAGTTTACCAGCACCTACCATCTGTGCGATAAGGTATAAAATAACAACAGACAATGATCCAAATGCAGCTAGCGTTCTGATCTCTTTTTGTCCTAGTCTATATGCCGCAATATCAGCAAAAGTAAATTTTCCTAAGTTTCGTAGTTTTTCTGCCATAAAAAACAGAATAATTGGCCAACCAACAAGAAAAGAAACAGCATAGATAACACCATCATAACCATTGAGGTAAATAAGACCAGATACACCCAAAAATGCTGCAGCTGACATATAATCACCAGCAATTGCTAAACCATTTTGAAATCCTGTGATCCCTCCACCAGCTGTGTAAAAGTCACTTGCAGATTTTGTTTTTTGAGCTGCCCAGTATGTGATCCCCAATGTTCCAAGAATAAAAACAAAAAACATAATAATTGCAGGAACATTTAGCTCTCTTTTAACTGCTTCAAAAGATGCATCACCTGCTGCAAATAAAGAAAGTGCAACGAGAGATAAAAGTGCGAAAACTTTCAACATTATAATACATCCTTTACATCATCTTTTATATCATTTATTAAGTCTTCATACTCACCATTTGCTTTTCGTACATACACAAGTGTTGTAAGGAAACTAATTACCAAAATAGCCAATGCTATTGGAAATGCAATAGTAGTCATTCCATCACCTATTGTTATTGCTAAAACTTCTTTATTGAATGCAATTGTTAATATATATCCATAAAATATAACTAACACTAAAGTTCCAAGTTTAAGTCCAAGACTAGTTCTTTTAGAAACTAGCTCTTGATATTTAGGATTTGATTCAATCCTGTCTACCAATTCTTCTTTCATTTTATTCCTTTTTTTTAATTGAAATAACATTTAAACAGTTTAGAATTTTGGATAAATAAATTTAAAAATTAGTTATACTATTTTATAATTAGTTAATAATATTAAAATATTGAGAAATTAGTGTATATTAGTAACATAAAATAGGAGTGAATATTGAGATAAAAATGAGAATAAAAGTAACATATAAAGTGGTTAGAATTTTTTAGTAAGGTATTTTAAGGGATTTATGCTTCATTTATTAATTCTTTATTAAATAAATAAATTAGAAATATTTAGTGAATAAAAGTAACATGTCACATAATAAAAAAAAGGATAAAAAGAAAGTTAATAGAGTGA
>JBASAI010000163.1:0-2127 GCA_049650525.1 Arcobacteraceae bacterium | reverse complement strand
CTTTGGAGAAAGTAGTGTACCTTATACAAGTATGATAAACATAGCAAATTTATTTTTTATCTATACAATTGGGATCTATTTTTATGCAAAAAGCTCCTTCAGTATAAAAGAATCTATTATTTCGATGCTAAAGATTCCTATTTTGTGGTTTGCTATTTTGGCTTTGATTTTCAACTATTATGAAGTACACATTCATCCACAAATAAATCTTGTCTTGGAGATGGGGGCTTACGCTGCTATTGTGATTCAGTTGATTATCTTAGGTGTATATTTAAGCAAAGTGGGAATCAAAAATCATGATTATAAACTCAGTTTATCTGTGAGTTTTGTAAAACTCATTGCTTTACCTGCTATTGGGATTTGTATTGTATTATTTTCTGGCTTGAGTACTGAAACATCGATTATTTTGATCTTATCATTATTTGCTCCATTAGCTGTGACAAATGTAAATATTGCTGCCTTGTATGATTGTAAACCAGATGCTGTCTCTGGTGTGATTTTGATGAGTAGTTTTTTATTTTTATTTTTTATTTATTTTGATATTGAGGTTTTAAAGTATATTTTTAATGGATAATTTTAAGAATTTAAAAAAGGCTATCTATTTATAGATAACCTTTTTATTTTGTTTGAGAAGTAAGTTATATTGCCTTCTCAGAGGTTATTTAGAGACATTTAGTCTCTAAATAGCCTCTTCGTCCTCTTCACCTGTTCTGATTCTGATCACTTTTTCAATGGCAGATACAAATATTTTCCCATCACCAATTTTTCCAGTTTTTGCAGCCTGAGAAATAATCTTGATCACCTCGTCTACTTGTTCATCAGATACTACTAGATCAAGTTTAATTTTCGGTAGAAAATCTACTACATATTCAGCCCCTCTATAAAGTTCACTATGACCTTGTTGCCGACCATATCCTTTTACATCTGACACTGTCATACCATTTATTCCAGCTTCTGCCAATGTGTCTTTTACATCTTCTAGTTTAAATGTCTTGATTATAGCCTCAATTCTTTTCATTTATTCTCCTAATTACAAATTGTATTAAAATGCTCTTTTGAATTCTGGGTAGGCTTCTAGTCCACACTCATTGACATCAAGACCTTCAAGTTCTTCATCATGAGCTATTCTAAGTGGCATAATCTTGTTTATAGTGAATAATACAATATAACTACTTACAAAAGCAAATAATCCAACTAAAATCACCCCTTTTAATTGTCCTAAAAATGAGATGCCCTCAGAGGGGTTACTTGCAAATATTCCCACAGCTAATGTTCCCCAAATACCATTTACTAAGTGTACAGATAAGGCCCCCACAGGATCATCAATTTGAAACTTATCGAAAAATGGTACAGCAAATACAACTAGTATTCCACCAATAGCGCCAATAAGTATTGGTTGGTAGATATTATACAGGTCTGGACCTGCTGTAATCGCTACTAGTCCTCCTAAAGCTCCATTTAAAACCATAGTGATATCGAACTTTTTATATTTTAACAACATCAAAGCCCCTGTCATAATTGCCCCAGAAAGTCCTGCTGTGTTTGTATTTAAAATAGTAAGTGCCACTAAATCTGCATTTTCTTTGGAAGTTATTGAACCGACACTTCCTCCATTGAATCCAAACCAACCAATCCACAGTAAAAATACACCCAAGGTTACCAGTGGAATATTTGATGCAGGGATCACTTTCGCAGCTCCTGTCTTTGTGTATCTGTTGAGTCTTGCACCCATAAGAAGAATTGCTGCTAAGAGTGCCCATCCACCTGTTGAGTGTATTACGGTACTTCCAGCTAGATCATAGATGTTAAGATTAAAAATTGTATCTTCAAGAAAGTTTAAACCCCATATTACATTGACAATAGTTGGATAGATAAAACCTGCCATGATAACAGCAAAAATAGCAAGTGGCATAATTCGAGCTCTTTCACTTACTCCACCACTCATAATATTTATAACTTTACCAACAAATGCCATTTGAAATAATAAAAATGCCCATTTACTGAATGCTTCATTTCCAAATTCACCAAAAGCGATATGGTATCCTATGATTAAAAAAGCAAAAGATGCTATTGCATAAATCATTGTATTAATCATCAATACTGATGTAACATTTTTGGTTCGTACAA
>JBASAI010000162.1:0-4363 GCA_049650525.1 Arcobacteraceae bacterium | reverse complement strand
GAAAAGATTACTTTAAAGCTTTTTCTGAAACGATCTTTCTTTAACATATCTCTTATTTTACGAGCAAAAGGGTCATTGTATGTTTTAAAGATATTGATATATTCTATTTTTGTAGGATCAAATCTTTTTGCCCCACCTGTTGTGGAGATCAGCTTTTTATGATACTTCTTGATCAGCTCTACTTTCATAGGAATATCATCAATTGCATCCAAAATATAATCATACGAACTCATATCAAAACTATCTAACCACTCTTGAGTTACTTTAGTATTTATGGCTGTTACATTTGGATAAAGTGTTTTTAAGTGATCCACTTTTACACTTCCAATTGCTCCAGGAGTTTCACTTCCTAGCTGTCTATTAAGATTTGATTCTTCGTATACATCAAAATCCACAATCGTGATATTTGTTACCCCTGTACGATACAATCCATCAAGAGCAAAACTTCCAATACCACCAACACCTAGTAAGATAATTTTTGCATCTTGTAATTTTTCAAAATCACTTCCAAATAACTTTTTACTTCTACTATATTTCATATTTTATTCTTTGTATTATTCTACGAAATAATCGCCGTCAAAGCTCACCATAGAGTAGTTTCTATCTCTTCCTAAAGCATCTTTAAGATCATCAATCGATAAATACTCTAAAGAATCAGCTTCGATATATTCTTGTACTTCTTCTTGTGTATTCATAGCATTTATCAGCTCTTCTTTTGTAGGAGTGTCGATACCATAATAACATGGATACTCTATTTTTGGACTAGCAACTCTAAAATGCACTTCAGCTGCACCCGCGTCTTTGAGCATTTTTACAATTCTTTTACTTGTTGTTCCTCTTACGATACTATCATCGATAACCACAAGTTTTTTTCCTTCGATTAGAGACTTCATAGGACTTAATTTCATCTTTACTTTCATATTTCTCATCGCTTGAGTTGGTTCAATAAAAGTTCTCCCTACATAGTGATTTCTAATGATTCCGAGCTCAAAAGGGATACCTGATTGTTTTGCATATCCCAAAGCTGCAGGCACACCACTATCTGGTACTGGTATAACCATATCAGCATCTATGATATCTTTATCATTTCTAGCCAATGCACGCCCCATTCTTTCTCTAGCTGCATATACATTTTTACCATCGATATCACTATCTGGTCGTGCAAAATAGATATATTCAAAGGCACATGGTCTAAACTCTTTCGTATCATCGAGCATGATTGATTCTGGTTCTTCAAAATCTTCACTAAAGATCAGCATCTCACCTGGTTTTACATCTCGTACAAAATCAGCATCTACAAGATCAAAACAGCAAGTTTCACTCGCAATAATATATCCACCAGATCGTAACTTTCCGATACTTAAAGGTCTGATACCATGAGGATCTCTTATTACAAAGAGTTTACTTCTACTTTGGATGATAAAATTATAAGCACCTTTGAGTTTTTTTAATGATTTTGTGATTCTGTCTCTGAGTTTGTCTTGGCTAGATTTAGCGATAAGATGAATAAGATTTTCTGTATCCATTCCTGTTTGGAAAATAGACCCCTCATCGATGAGTCTTTGTCGTACTTCGTTTTTATTGACAAGATTTCCGTTGTGTACAATAGAAATCTCCCCTAGTTTATATTTTGCTTGGATAGGTTGTGCATCAAAAACACTGTCACTACCAGCTGTAGAGTATCTATTATGCCCTATTGCCATATCACCTTGCAGTAATTTAAAGGCAGTTTCATCAAATACCTCGCGTACAAATCCTCGTCCCTTTACTGTCATAATCTTTTTACAATTAGAGCCACCAGCACTAATACCTGTCGCTTCATGCCCTCTATGTTGCATCGCAAATAAAGCGGCTGAAGCTAACTTCGCTGCGTCTTGATTTCCATATATTCCTACTATTGCACACATATTAAAGTCCTAAACAATCATTGATGCTATATAAACCAACTTCTTGATTTACTAGCCATTTTCCAGCTTTGATAGCACCTTTGCTAAATGTATTTCTAGCAGTTGCGGTATGATTTAATTCAATAAATTCACCGTCGTTATAAAATCCAGCCGTATGCCGACCTACGATATCTCCACCTCGAAGACTCATCACCGCGATCTCATCTTTAGATCTAGCACCGATGATACCATCTCGACCAGATACACGCACTTTTGCCAGATCCAGTCCTCTAGCATCTGCTGCATGTTCTGCTAAAGTAAGTGCCGTTCCACTTGGGCTGTCTACTTTATGTCTATGATGTTGTTCTACGATTTCACAGTCAAAATCACTCAAAGTTTTAGAAGCAAGTGCCACAAGCTTATTTAAAACAGCAACTCCCAAACTCATATTTGTAGCATATAAAATAGGTACAACTTTACTAGCTTCGATCAAAAGATTCTTTTGATGTTCATTAAATCCTGTCGTTGCAATAACCAAAGGTTTTCCCTGCTTGTTTTGAATAACAGCTGAAAGTAACGCTTCAGTCGCATCTGGCACAGAAAAGTCAATGATCACATCAGAGGCATCAAGCATCGTTTGTATGTCATTTGTTACTACTGTTTGTTCTGGTACTGTTTTCGTAAGTTTACTCGAAACATGTACACTTCCTACACAGGCAAGCTCATCGTTTGCCAAATCATCTATAAGTAAAGAACCAACTCTACCTGTACTTCCTAAAATTCCAACTTTTAACATAATTATATCCCGGATTCTAATTTCATTACTCACATTGTACCTTTTTAGTTTTAAATTAACTTACAACTAGTTTTTGTTACATACTTTGTTTTATATTTATTTAATTATAATCTCACATAAAAAATAACAAAGAGTTCAAATGGAAGAGATATTTATACAGTGCCCCTATTGTTTAGAAGATATATCAGTATTATTGGATACTGGAATTGAAGATGGACCTGCTAATATTGTTGATGATTGTGAAGTGTGTTGTCGACCAATAGAGATAAACTACAAAGTTGCAGACTATGAACTTGTAGATTTTTCTTATCAGTCTATCGAAGGCAATGAGTTTTAGAAATTTCTTTATAACTCATTATTCTGCAAATACTCATGAGCCATATAGGAGCTTCTAGCATATGGTGTACTATGAACAAATTCAAATCCCATATCTAAAGCTAACTTTTTATATCTTGCGAATTGGTCTGGGTGAACATACTCTACAACCTTTTCGTACTTTCCTGATGGTGCGAGGTATTGTCCGATACTTAAAAATTTACAGCCTACAGATATGAGGTCTTTAAATACTGTCACCATCTCCTCTTCTGTTTCTCCTAGTCCTACCATCAAAGCACTTTTTGTTTTAACAGCATCGCCCCCTAACTCTTTTAGTCTTTTTAATACATGTATAGATCTTTCATACGAAGCATTTTTTCGTATCTTATAAAATCGTGGTACTGTTTCAATATTGTGTCCGATGATCACAGCTCCACTATCTACTGCTCTTTGAAGTGAGGATTCTTTTGCTTTAAAATCAGGGATCAATATCTCCACTTGTGTTCCAGGGGCTTTTTGTAAGATATCTTGCGTCACACGAAAAAACTGCTCAGCTCCACCATCTTTGAGATCATCTCTTGCAGGACTTGTAATCACAACAAATTTTAATCCCAAATGCAATACTGATGTAGTCACTTTTTGTATCTCAGATAAATCTACTTCTGTTGGAAGTCCTGTAAGTACATTACAATATCCACATCTTCTTGTACAGATATTTCCCAAGATTAAAAAAGTGGCATTTTTGTTTGCATAACACTCACTAATGTTTGGACATTTTGCTTCTTGACATATAGTATGGAGTCCACCTACATCTTTGAGTAAATTTTCCATCTCTATTTGTGCGGCTGGTGTGATTTTTTTTCGGAGCCATTCTGGTTTTTTAAACTCTACTTTTTTAAAATTAGTTGCCATTGGTGTAGTCATATTTTTCCTTTAATAATGTATATTTCTTATTTTCTTCTATTTTTGTCAATTTTGAGGCTTCAGTTTCGACATCAAAAGCTTCTAAAAATGATTCATTTAGTAATCTTTTTGCTTTTTTATAGTCTATTTTTATTTTTAAATCCTCTAAAGTGTAACCTATTTTCCCATTTAGTGATTCGTTACTATTTCTAAAAAGTGGGATTGAACCGTGTTGAAAGATCGCTTTTTTTGTTCTTCGTTGTGCATTTCCACCTATTTTTTTACCATCTATAAGTATATCATATGCTTCAAATCCAACTTGACAAAAGTCACTTTTGGTGAGTGAAATCGACTCATCATCTTTGACATATTTGGCATCGAGTCCTAATTTTTTGTAAAAATTTATGATAAATAAGCAGATCTTTTCATAAGATTCTTTTATACTTAACCCCTCTAATAGTCT
>JBASAI010000161.1:0-1520 GCA_049650525.1 Arcobacteraceae bacterium | reverse complement strand
ATGGTGGAGGTATATGCAAAGTAGATAAAAGCGCCAACCAATTTGCTTTTTTACAAAATGAAATTAAAAACACTAATTTACCTAATGAACCCATTTGGTCAATTTTAAAAACAAATGACGACTATTTATGGGTTGGTTTTAAAGGCAACGAAAATATCTATTATAGTAAAGAAGGCGTTAACTATTTCAAAATAAAGTTACCTATTTCATCTGGTAATATATCAACGAGAAAAAAGGGAATAAAGGCTATGTACGAAGACCTTGAAGGTAGTATATGGATTGCCAATAATAATAATCTGTTTGAACTACAAAAAGAAAAAAATGATTTTAAAATAACTCCCATTAAAATTCTAAATAATCAGACATCAAAATTAGAACAATTATTAAAAACAACGTCTATCTATCAGTCTTCTGATGGAGTATTTTGGATAGGAACCCAACAAAGCGGGTTGAGAAAATCTATTGAACCAGGTAATCCAAAAAACCAATTATTTGAAACGCTCTTACCAAATGAACGCATTACTACATTTTTAGAAGATAAATCAAGACGGATATGGATAGGCTCATATCGAGGACTTCATATTTATGAGCCTTCAACAAATAGTTTTTTAACCTATTCAAAAAAACAAGGTAAGCATGAATCCTTAAGTAGTGATATTATTATTTGTCTCTATAAGGATAAACACAACAATATTTGGATAGGGACGCCAAATGGTTTGAATTTAGCTATTCCTGATGAGGATCAATCATACACATTTAAGTCCTTTCAAGAAAAAGATGGGCTCCCAAACAATTATATACATTCTATTTTGGAAGATGATAATGGTAATTTATGGATAAGTACAAATAAAGGGATTTCAAAATATAATATAAAAGAAAATTCTTTTTACAATTACGATGTTAATGATGGCTTAAAGTCTAATAGTTTTATGGAAAATACAGGCTTAAAAGATGCTAATGGAAAATTTTATTTTGGTGGAATTTATGGCCTTAATATTTTTCATCCAGATTCTATAAGGAATACTAACATCCCTCCAGTAGTATTAACTGAATTAAGGATATCCGGCCAAAAAATAAAAACTGATGAAGAATATAATAATAGATTAATATTAAATAAGTCAATAGAATACAATCAAGAAATAACGCTCACTCATAAAGAGAATATTTTTTCAATTGATTATACCGCTTTAGATTTTCATTCAACTTCTGGGTATTCCTATAAAATTAAAATGGAAGGATTAGATCAAGAATGGCATGCTGCAACGTTACAAAAAAACGTTACTTATTCTAATTTAAATGCAGGGGATTATACATTTAAAGTTAAAACTATTAGTGATAAAGAAGATAGCGACTCTTCAATTGCTAGTCTAAAAATAACCATTCTTCCTTCATTTTGGGAAACTTGGCAAGCTTTTGTTCTTTACACTTTATTATTTGTAGCACTCTTATATTTATACCGCTACTTTATAACAAAACAAAACACATTAAAGAACAAGCTTGATTTATCAAGACTAAATAGA
>JBASAI010000160.1:0-3549 GCA_049650525.1 Arcobacteraceae bacterium | reverse complement strand
GTTTCATACAAAATAGATGTTTTATTTTCTTGAGTACTTAGGATTTTTATGTTAGATATATTAAAATCAGTTTGTAGTTCATTGAAAAAACATTTATATAGGTTGCCGTTCAATAGCTCTAATTTGAGGATATTTTTTAATTTATTGACTTTCGATATTGCACAAAGTACTTTTTTTATCTCTTCATTATTTGATTTACCAACAATTTCATCTAATTTGTCAAATAATGTAGTTGTAGTCTCGACTCTAATCATTATTCAATTAGATGTATTGCAACCAAGACTTCAAAGAATCTCTTTCTCTACTGAGTGTTGTACGAGAACCATGTCCAGGATAAATGGTAAAATCATCCTCCCATGCTAAAACTTTATGAATACTATTTTTCATATCAGAAGGACTTGAAAATGGAAAATCAACTCTTCCAATCGACCCAGAAAAAATAAAATCACCGCTAAATAAATTATTTTCGATTTGTATAGCACTACATCCTGGTGTATGCCCAGGAAAAAAATGAAAAGTTATCTCGACACCTTCAAGAACAATTTTTTCATCATGTTCCATCTCAAAATCAGCAACACTTTTAGGTGCACCTCGTCCTAAAGGATCATTTTCAAGCATAAAACAATCATCCTTTGGAGTATATAAAGGAATATTAAGCTTTTTACTTAGCTCGTCATTACTCCAAATATGATCAAAATGTCCATGTGTATTCAAAATAGCAACAGGATTTGTTATATTCGCAAGGACCCATTGTGTTGCACCAACACCTGGATCAATAATAAAATCTTTATTATCAATTGTAGCGATATAACAATTAGTTTCATAAGGACCCATTGGTTGGACTTTGATATTCATATTATTTAAACCAACCCTTTACTTTGGCAAACATTCCTTCAAACATATCTTCATGAGGTTTTGATTCGATTCCAAAACTTGTTTGCAATTTTTCTAATAATTCTCGTTGTTCTTGGTTTACTGTATCTGGATATTGGATTTTTATTTGTGCTACAAAATTTCCTTTCCCATACCCATTGACACTTTTTACCCCTTCACCTTTAAATACGATTTGTTCTTTATCTCGTGTATTTTTAGGTATTTTAAGTTCTAATTCACCTGTCAAACTAGGGATAGTAATACTATCGCCTAAAGCAATTTGAGTAAAAAATAATGGAACTTCTAAATAGATATCATCATCATGTCGGATAAAGTTTTTATCTTCTTCGACATTGATAACTATATATAAATCACCTCGACTACCATCTGGTGCAATATTTCCTTTATTTCCTACTCGTATTCTATTTCCATGATTGATACCTTCTGGAATATCTACTTTAAATGACTCAGATTTTTCTTCATATCCTGTACCTTTACAAGTAGGACATTTATCAGCTACAGATTGTCCTGTACCATTACAGTGAGGACAGGTTTGAGCAAATGTCATAAAACCTTGTTTCATATGTACTTGACCTTGTCCATTACAAGTTTTACAAGGGCTTAGTTTTCCACCTTTTGCGCCTGTTCCTTTACATGGTTTACATGCTGTTTTATATTTGTATTTTAGTTCTTTATTGCATCCAAAAATAGCTTCGTTAAATTCTAAATCAACTTCTATTTCTGTATCAAGATCATAATTATATGTTTTTCTTTGAGCACGACGACCACCAAAACCGCCACCGCCAAACATCTCTTCAAAAATAGAGCCTAAATCATCAAATCCTCCACCACGAGAGAACCCTCCACCTTGTCCATGACCTTCTAATCCTGCTTTTCCATGTCTGTCATAAATAGCTCGTTTTTCTTGGTCACTTAAAACTTGATATGCTTCATTCACAGATTTGAAGTTTTCTTCTGCTTGAGCATCTCCTGGATTTTTATCAGGATGATATTTCATAGCCATTTTTCGGTATGCTTTTTTTATAGTGCTTTTATCCGCACTTCTTTCTAGCTCTAAGATTTCATAATAACAAAGATCAGTCAATATTCTTCCTTTAATGTGTATAGTATATATGTTTGAATTTTATCTAATATTAGCTATAATCATTCTTATGAATAAAGGTTTAGAAAAATTTTATGACCTCGTAGAATCATTTGAAATGCTTCCTACCATCGGTAAAAAATCAGCAATACGATTAGCCTATCATATAGTTACAGAAAACAGCTATATCGGTATGAAACTCGCACATAGTATAGAAACAGCGGTAAGAGATATTAGAGAGTGTATAAGATGCCATGCCATGAGCGAAAATGAAATCTGTGAAATATGCTTAGATGAAGATCGTGATGATTTGACACTTTGCATTGTGCAAAGTGCAAAAGATATTTTTATCATTGAAGAATCAAAACAATTTAGTGGTAAATACTTTGTGATAGCCTCATTAGAAGAGCATATCATAAATGATTTACTCAAACTTGTAAATAAATCAGAAGTAAATCATATCTTATTTGCAATCACTCCAAGCTTAGCCAATGATGCTTTTATTTTATATATCGAAGATAGATTAAAAAATAAAAATATCACTTTTACGAAAATAGCTCAAGGCATTCCAACAGGAGTAAGCTTAGAAAATGTTGATATTCTTTCTTTATCAAAAGCGATTACAGGGCAAATCAAAATATAAATCTATTTCTATATCTTAAGTGGTTATTTGATAAGTTTTAAAGGATCAATATACTTACTATTTTTTGTAGCTTGAAATGCTAAAGTATCATTAATTCTTCCAACTACATAGCCTTTAGGTATCCATTTTCCAGCTTTTAGCGTAGGAGAAATTTGATCAAGATGTGAGTAAATAGTATGTAAATTATTTGCATGTTTTACAATAACGACATTTTCTAAAAGTCCAGAATTTTGTTTTGCATAAACAACTTGACCTTTAAATACACTAAAAACTTTTGCATTTGGAATTTTTGTTTTTAAAGAAACTGATTCATTAAAAAGTTCCATTTTATATACTTCATCATAATATTTTCCAAACTTTTTCGTTACTTCATATGATTTTAAAGGAGCTATTGTTGTTCCACCATAATATTTAGAAATCTTTACACCTTTTGCGGAAGATCCTAGTTTTCGCACCTCTACATCAATCGCTTCATCTAATTGATCTCTTTTTTGGATTTGCATTGTTTTTGCTTTTTTTGGCTCAGTTGAGGCGAGTTTTCTTTTTAATTCTGCTGCTTGTTTTTCTTTTCTTTTTCTTTCAAGTTCTTTTTTTCGTGCAAGCTCTTTTGCTTTTTTTATTCTTAACTCTTCTGCGTGAATCTCTTTTTTCTTCAAAATATTTAAACTTCCTAAAAGATCAGTAATTTCATTTTGTTTATCTATTAATGTTTTTAAGTTTTTTTGATATTGAGTATGTTTACTTTTCAAAGATTCTAATGTTTTTTCTTGTACTTGTTCTAAACTAATATATCTTTTTTTAATTTCATTTTGATCTTCAATAAAAGCATTTAATTGTTTAATCTTTTTTTCATTGTCTCTTATTGAATTATTTACTTTGAGATAACTTATATTGAGATTTAAAATCTCTTCTTTTGTATTTTCAAACACAA
>JBASAI010000159.1:0-2980 GCA_049650525.1 Arcobacteraceae bacterium | reverse complement strand
TGTTAATACAAACTCAAAAGAGAATGAAATTGCAGTTAAATACTCAAAAGGACCTGCTGTGCTTGCATCATCACCAAAAGATTTGGGAACTGATAAATACCAAATTCTATCATGCATAGTAGTGTGTTCACTAAAACCATCAAAATACTTATTATAATGACTCATTGTATGTATTTGAGTTTGGAAGTGTCTTAGCTCATCAATAGCTTGCATTTGACAAGCAATTGCAGCGCCTTCACCTTTGAATGCACGAGCAGCATGTGAAAAACCTTGAACAACTTTATATTCTAAAGGTGTTATCCCTGTTATAAATAATTTTAATGCATTAACATATCTTGCATCAGAAATATTTTTTTGTCCATTATTCTGTGCAAATGCATCTAGAATAGAGTAAAGTTTTTTATCTTTTTCTGCTTGTAATCTCCAATAAGAATCCATAGTCATTCTAAATGGATCTTCCCAGGCTTCCCAATCATGGACTTTTAACCCTTCCATATCTAAATAGGGAAATACATCTTCTTCTTTTTGGTAAGTTGGATCCCAACCAAGTCTTGTCATATACTTATATGAATCTTTTTTATTTAATCTTTTTTTTCTTTGATTTACACTCATAATATTTCCTTTATTAATTTCTTAATTATTCCAATAAACGATAAATTCGTCATCTGTTTCATCAATTTGACCACCCAATGATATAATGACTAATTGTAACTCTTCTGGTTCCCAATCTCTTCCTAAATGCTCTGATACTGTAGAAGCTTTTATAGTAATTCGTTCAGCTCGTTCTATTTGAATCATTGCTGGTTTATTGGTTATTACAACACCTTCATTGTCTTCTCGAATTGCTTCTGCAATTGCTCTTCCATCTTCAGTAGCTTGAAGACATAATAACGCTATACTTGATGACATTCTTTTTCCTTTTAATACTTTTTAAGTTTTATAGAGATAATCCACATTTATTTAATCTTGATACTAATTCAGTTTTTGCTGATGTAATCAATTCTTTTGAATTATTAGAAAATGATGATAAACTTTCCATAGATTTTTCTATAATTTGAATATCTTCTTTTATCCATAATGTTAATAAATCTTTATTCTCAACCGATTCATTTGACATGATTTTTATTACACTATCCAACCATTTTTCAGTTTCTTCATACCAAGATGTTATAAACTCAGTTAACATTGGAAGTACCATTTCATCATTATTTGCCATCTCTTTTGAAAAATCATTAATCATTAAAGGGATGACAAAACTATCAAAAACAACATTTTGTTTGACAAAAAGTCTAATCGGATCTTTTACAACCATTGAGTCTTCAACTGCTTTTCGTAAACCTTGCCACTTAGCATCATTTAACCAGGCATCTTTTCCTTGATCTAGTTTTTGTACATCATTATTACCAAGTAATAAAACTATTTTTGTTATATGTTGTGCCATACCTAATCGATCTTCTGCATGAAATAAACAAGCAGACATCATTGCAGTACCATAAACTCTATCAACAATAGCAAGATTATTCATATTTGCACCATATTCATAATGTCTTAATGGTGTTAAAAAATCATAAACTTTTTGGAGATTCTCTTCCTTAATAAAACTTACTAAAGATCTTTTATCTATAAAGTCAAAACTTTGTAGATTTGCAGCATTTTGAGTAGCTCTAGCTGAAACATATGTCATATAATGAAATTTTCTAGGATCTAATAAATCATACCAATCATTCATCTTAATTTCTGTTCTACTTTTGTCATAAATCTCAAATTCAGGTTCCCACTGTGGTCTGTAATGAAAATTTTCAGTTGGCTGGGCATCATACATAGACTCTTCATATCTTGAAGCAGGTCGATCTTCACCTAATCTTCTAGCAACATTTCCAAAAGTATGTCTTTTGGGTTCAATTTCAACACTTGCAATATTTAATTCCATATTTTTTCCTTTTAATTTGTTCCGTATTTCCACTGTAAGTTATCATCAATTACTAACTTTTCTTGTTCTTCTGTGAAAAAAGAAACTTTATTATTCGCACAAAATTCTATAAAAGCCTTGTATGGTAAAATCAATTCAACATTCATTTGAACTTCAGAAATAGCAAAAAAGAACTCTACAAAACCAGTCTCTTTGATTTCAATAATTTGTACAAATTTTTTTTCATTTGGCATTAGTTCATACATCTAAACTCCTATTAAATTATTTAGCTAACTTAAGCATGAGAGCATCATAAATAAATTAAATCGCATTTTATTCGCATATGAAACAAAAAAAACATTTCTTGGCTATAATAATATTTATAAAGGGAAGCTATGAGTTTAATGAAAAAATATTTTTTTAATAATCAACAACAATTTAAAAAATTTAATATAACTACTTTATTACTTGGGATAGGATTAGTTATTTTTCTCAATAAAATTATTGATATTTATTTTAGTTCTTATTTTAATAAAAATACTTATTTTATATTTAGTATTTTTTTATTTATGGTAAGTATGATAGGCATATTTTTTTTATTATATTATGTAAAGAAATTTTTATTAGGAATGAATAAATCATATGATTATTCCATTAATAAAGAAAAAGAGCGTCTTATGCCTTATGAATTTGCACTAAATAATTCAGTAGATGCAATTTATTGGTTTACGGAAGATGCACAATTCGAGTATGTAAATAATGCTGCGTGTAAAATGTTAGGTTATACAAAAGAAGAACTACTAGGTAAGTATTTAGAATTTATGGATCCTCGTTTTACAAGAGAAACCGCGCCCTTGATAATGGAAGAGATTGTAAATACTCCAAACTGGAGACTTGAAACTACTCAAAGAAAAAAAACGGGAGAAATCTTTGATATAGAAGTTTCAGGACATGGATTTTATTATAATGGCCAAAGATATATATGTGCATTTGGAAGAGATATGTCACAACGACTTATGTATAGAAATAATATTATTGCAATGAATAAAAAACTTCAGACCTCCCTTGTAG
>JBASAI010000158.1:0-3565 GCA_049650525.1 Arcobacteraceae bacterium | reverse complement strand
GCGATGTATATCGCTGGACTTATTGATACTTTAGAGTATCGATTACCATTAACTCCTCCAAGTAGTGACAATATGAAACAACTTGAAAAGGTTATGCAAAAGTATAATATCGTAAAATAATGTATACAATTATTGGTATTTTACTTTTATTTTTAATAGCAGTTTTTTCTATACTGCTATTTTTTAAATCTAAAAAATCACGACAGTCAACGCTCGATAATGGAACTTGTCCTTCGTGTCATGCTTCTACAAAAAGTTTTCGTGATCAAACAACTGGTGCATTATTTAAAGTAGAAGTTATCAAACAAAAAGTTTTAAAAAATCATGGGTGTTCAGGAATTGTTGAGATAGAGTACAGTTGTAATAATTGTGGCTTAAAAGAAGTACACAATAGTGTGGGACAAAACTGTTCTTTCTAGATAATATTCAAAAAACTAATCAAAAAAGCAAGGTATCAACCTTGCTTTTTTTTTGCTTTTTTTTTATTTTAAAATTTGCTTGACAAATTAAGACTTAAGTAGTATAATTTTATTAGCACTTTATATATTAGAGTGCCAATTCAAGAGAAGGATTATAGAATGAGTAATAAAATATTTGAAAAATTAACAAACCAAATGCAAGAAACAATCGAATCAGGATTGAGTTTAGCACTACATAATAAAAATCAAGAAGTAGAAATCGTCCATATTTTGTGGGGACTACTTACAAACACTTCGAGTGTACTCAATCAACTGTTAAATAAACTCAATATTGATAAAACAGCTTTAGAGTTAGAGGTAAAAAGTCTTGCCAATAAATTATCGGCAGTTTCAAGCGTAACAAAAGAAAATATAAAAATAAGTAGAAATGTTGTGGCATCTTTAGAAAATGCACAAGGATTGATGACAAGTAGTGGAGATAGTTTTTTAGCTGTTGATACTTGGATCATCGCTAATATTAAAAATCAAGTATTTAAAGAGACTATTGGGAAATATATCGATTTAAATGAGGTAAAAAAAGAGCTTGAAGCTATACGAGGTGGAGCAACTGTTGACTCTCAAAGTGCAGATGATAATCTTGAAGCTTTAGATAAATATGGTATTGATTTAAATAAGATGGCAATTGATGGGAAACTAGATCCAGTGATTGGTAGAGATGAACAACTCACTCGAATGATGCAAATTTTGATTCGTAAAACTAAAAACAATCCTATATTATTAGGAGAGCCAGGAACTGGAAAAACTGCTATTGTTGAAGGATTGGCTCAAAAAATTGTGAATAAAGATGTACCAACTTCACTTTTAAACAAAAGAGTTATCTCTTTAGATATGTCAGCGTTAATTGCTGGGGCAAAATATAGAGGAGAGTTTGAAGATAGACTCAAAGCTGTGATAAAAGAGGTGCAAAAAGTAGGAAATATCATCTTATTTATCGATGAAATTCATACAATCATTGGAGCAGGGGCAAGTGAAGGGAGTATGGATGCTGCAAATATCTTAAAACCCGCACTTGCTCGAGGTGAATTACATACTATTGGGGCAACTACACTAAAAGAGTATAGAAAGTATTTTGAAAAAGATACAGCTATGCAAAGAAGATTTCAGCCTGTAAATGTGGATGAACCAAGTGTAAATGAGGCTTTACAAATTTTGCGTGGTATAAAAGAGAAACTTGAAACATTTCATAATGTAACTATCAAAGATAGTGCATTGGTAAGTGCTGCAAAACTAAGTGACCGATATATTACAGATAGATTTTTACCAGATAAAGCAATCGATTTGATCGATGAAGCGGCAGCTGAGCTTAAAATGCAAATAGAATCAGAGCCAACTGCATTGTCACTTATCAAACGAGAAATAGGTACTTTAGAGGTTGAAAAAGAAGCTTTAAAGATGGAAAAAAGCGATAAGAACACTAGTAGAATATCGGAGATTGAAGAGGAGTTGTCAAATCTAAAAGAGAAACAACGAAATCTTGAAACACAGTTTAAAAATGAAAAAGAGACTTTTAATGCTGTTTCAACTATTAAAACTCAAATAGAAGAGTTGCGAGGTAAAGCAGAAAGAGCTAAAAGAGAGAGTAAGTTTGAAGAAGCAGCTTCTATAGAATATGGTCAAATTCCAGAGCTAGAATCTCAAATCAAAGAAAATGAAGAGAAATGGGCAAAAATGCAAGCTTCGGGAACGCTTTTACGAAATTTTGTAGATGAAGATGCGATTGCTGGTATTGTTTCAAGATGGACTGGAATTGCTGTAAATAAGATGGTGACAAGTGAAAAAGAAAGAATAATGCAAATTGAAAATGTTTTAAAAGCTGATGTTGTAGGGCAAGATGAAGCACTCAAAGCAATTAGCCGAGCTATCAAAAGAAATAAAGCTGGGTTAAGTGATGAGAGTCGACCTATAGGTAGTTTTATGTTTCTCGGACCAACAGGAGTTGGTAAGACAGAATCTGCAAAAACATTGGCAAAATTTTTATTTGATGATCCTAAATCATTGATTCGATTTGATATGTCTGAATATATGGAAAAACATAGTGCAAGTAGACTAGTGGGAGCAGCTCCTGGGTATGTAGGATATGAAGAGGGCGGACAACTCACTGAAGCAGTAAGAAGAAAACCATATAGTGTACTACTCTTTGATGAGATAGAAAAAGCACATCCTGATGTTTTTAATATTTTATTACAAGTACTTGATGATGGAAGACTTACCGATAACAAAGGGGTAACAGTTGATTTTAAAAATACGATTATAATTTTGACATCAAATATAGGAAGTGATAAAATAATCAGTATAGAAGATAAAGATGAACGAAAAGAGAAAGTTTTAAATGATCTGAAATTACATTTTAGACCAGAGTTTTTAAATAGACTTGATGATATTGTTATCTTTGAACAACTCAGTTTAGAGGCGATTACAAATATCGTTGATATTATGTTTAAATCAATTGCTAAGCGACTAGAAAGTCGAGATATTAAAATCTCTTTGAGTAAAGATGCAGAAAATTATATAGCAAAAGCTGGGTATGATCCTGTATATGGAGCTCGTCCTTTAAAAAGAGCATTGTATGAAATCGTTGAAGATAGATTAGCGGACTTGATTTTGGAGGATAAAATTCAAGATGGAGATAGTGTTGAATTTGATGTGAAAGATGAAGAGGTTATTGTAAACATCTTATAATGTATACGAATCAAACTTAAGTGATAGAGACTTAAGTTTGATAATTAGATAAAATTATTTAATAGTTTGAACATATGCAGCTATTTCTTTTATCTCATCATCACTGAGTTTTTGAGCTTGTGGTACCATAATCGCTTTCATTTGGCCACCAAATGTACCAGCTTTATATCCCATCATGTCTGATATTATTTCCGCTTCACTTAAAGTAGCTAAAACTTTCGATTTTCCTAATGCAATTTTTTCTGCATTTACACCATGACAAGTTGCACAGGCTGTTTTGTAAATATCTGCAGCATTTGCAAATAAAGATCCAGTCATAAGACCGAGTAAAATTAATTTTTTCATATTCTTTCCTTAATAATAATATATAAATATTATACTATATATTCCTTTATGTTTAAAACAAC
>JBASAI010000157.1:0-5454 GCA_049650525.1 Arcobacteraceae bacterium | reverse complement strand
ATAAATACAAAACAGTTTGTAGGTATAGTACTGTCTACATTGGGTGTTATTTACTTAGTTATTCAAGGAGACCTAAATAACCTTATAAATTTTGAGTTTAATAATGGGGATTTTATTATTATAGTATCTTCTGTTATATGGGCACTGTATAGTGTTCTGTTAAAATACAAACCTAAAGATTTAAAACCATTTGAATTTATGTCTTTGATTACATTATTGGGATTTATTTTTTTATTGAGTGTATATTTTTTAACTGGACATAGGGTTGACGAAAAACTGTTTAACTATGATAATGATATTTATTTTAGTATTTTATATATGGCGATTTTTCCATCTTTATTATCTTTTTATTTCTGGAATAAAGGAATCACTGAAATAGGTGCAAATACTACGGGCCAGTTTACCCATCTCATGCCTATTTTTGGAATAATATTAGCGTATTTATTTTTGGATGAATCTTTAAAATTGTTTCATATATATGGAAGTATATTCATTGGTATTGGTATATATTTATCTGTCTGTTCAAATAGTAAAAAAATATAGAGTAGGTAAGAGGTGCACAAGATATCAGGTTACTTTATATTTTTATCAGTAGTTGTAACACTCTATGCATACTTTTTCGAACCTAGCTATTTAGGTTATAGTGGATTATTATTATGGATTTCGTTTTTCATTTTATTTATCTCATTAACTAAAAAGAAAATGATAGTTATTTTATTTTGTTTAAGTATGATTGCATTTAGTATATCGTATATAAATAATTATCATATAGATTTTTCAAAAATATTGAGTATCAATCAATATCTTATTACACTTTTAATTGCAGTAAGTTTCTTAAGACTTGTAACAATCTCTCAATCACAAACTACAAAGTCTATTTCAAGAGGAAAAGAATCTTTTTTAAAAACATATTTAAGTGTTTTTCTTTTTAGTTCAGTGATAAATATATCATCGTTGATTTTAATAGCTGATGAATTATATAAAAAAAAATCACTTTCAACACTACAAATTATTTTACTATCAAGATCATTTTCAAGTAATGCTTATTGGTCCCCATTTTTTGTCTCTTTTGCTGCTGCTTCAACATATGCACCAAATTTAAATACTTTTATTATATATTTTATTGGAATAATTTTATCAATCATAGTATTTACAATGACATACTTTGAAACCATCAAGGATAAATCTTTAAAAATTGATGATTTTAAGGGATATCCATTATCTGTAGATAATCTCATTTTACCCAGTTTACTTGCGTTTGTAGTGTTGTTTACGCATTATTTGTATCCTCATAGTAAAATCATTATGTTGATTTCATTATTTGCACTGTTATTTTCATTTGGATTTTCTTTGATTAAAGATGGGTTAATAACAATGATAAGAAAACATGCGACTTATATATCTGAGGAATTACCAAAGATGAAAGGTGAAATTTCTCTTTTTTTAGTTGCTGGGATGTTCGGGGTTTCAATTAGTTCTATTTTACTAGGACTAAATATTGTTTTGCCACTTGATAATTTTGACTGGATGAGTGCTTCTTTTTTACTATTAGTTTTTATTGTTTTAGGTTTTGTGGGTATTCATCCTATTATAAGTGTTGCAATTATATCAGACTATATATCCCAAGTAAATAATACTTTATTTGCCGTTACATTCTTAATGTCATGGGCAACGACTGTTTCTACTTCCCCTTTTAGCGGATTAAATTTGACAATGGTTTCCAAATATCAAATCAATCCACAAAAGGTATTTCAAGTAAATATTATCTACTCGATAAAAATATATTTTGTGAGTGTTTTTTTACTGTATTTATTATCAAATTATTTAAACTTATAAAGATATTCAGTGATAATATCACCCATTTCAGAAGTAGTCAAAATCTTTTTTGCATCAAAAAGTGCGATATCTTTTGTTCTATATCCATCTTTTAAAACAGCTTTAATTGCTCTTTGGATTATAAGAGCAGCTTTTTCTTCATTGAGTGAATACTGTAGCATCATAGCAGCACTCTCTAATGTTGCAATTGGATTAGCAATACCTTGTCCAGAAATATCAGGAGCAGAACCATGGATAGGTTCATAGATAGCAGTTTTATCACCAAGTGATGCAGATGGTAATAGCCCAATAGACCCTACAACCATAGAAGCAGCATCTGATAAGATATCTCCAAAAATATTTCCTGTAACGATGACATCAAATTGTTTTGGGTTTCTTACTAATTGCATCACGGCATTATCAATATACATATGAGTCAATTCAACTTCTGGATACTCAACTGCTAACTCAATCATTGTTTCTCTCCATAATTGAGAAACATCTAATACATTTGCTTTATCAACAGAACAAATCTTTTTATCTCTTGACATAGCAAGCTCAAACGCTTTTTTACCAATTCTAAGAATTTCGTCTTTTGTGTATGCCATTGTATTGTAAGCTTGCTTACCATCATTCCCTCTTGGTTGACCAAAATAGATACCACCAATAAGTTCTCTAACTACCATAATATCACAATCTTTGATAATATGTGGCTTTAATGTTGATGCATTGAGTAACTCCTCATATACAACAGCCGGTCGAAAGTTTGCGTATACTCCAAGCTGTTCTCTAAAATTTAAAAGTCCGGATTCTGGTCGTAACTCTCTTGAAAGTCTGTCCCATTTTTGACCACCAATAGCTCCAAATAAACAAGCATCTGAATTTAAAACACCAGTTACTGTTTCTTCTGGGAGTGGAATACCTACTGTATCAATAGCGATTCCACCCATTAAATATTCTTTATACTCAAGAGTGAAATTACATATCTTTGAAATTGTATTTAAAACTTTTACTGCTTCATCGATTATCTCTGGACCAATCCCATCACCTTTTATAAGTGAAATATTATAATTATTCATAATTTTTAAACCTTTTTCATTTTTAAAATGCTGATTGGACTACGCCACCATCGACACGAAGAATTGCACCATTTGTTGCACTTGAATTTGCACTTGAGATATAAACAATCATATTTGCTATTTCATCTACATCTGAAAATCTTTGGATTAATGAAGTTGGTCGTACTTCATCAAAAAAGAATTTTTCTACTTCTTGAAATGTTTTATTTTCTTTGGTAGCTAAATCTTCCATAAACTGTATTACTCCTTCTGATTTCGAAGGACCCACAATAATAGAATTTGAAGTAACATTTGTTCCTTTTGTTAATTCTGCAATTCCTCTCGCTATAGAAATTTGTGCTGTTTTAGTCATACCATAATGTATCATCTCTTTTGGAATTTGTAATGCTGATTCACTTGAAATAAATAGAATTCTTCCCCAATCTTGTGCTAACATTTTCGGTAAATAATGTTGAGATAGTCTTACTCCACTCATCACATTTACATTAAACATATGGATCCATTCATCATTTGATATTTCAGTAAAATCTTTTGGTTCAAAGATACCTAAGTTATTTATTAAAATATCTATATGCATTATTTCTGATATAAGTTTCTTGCACCCATTTTCATCTTTTAAATCAGCAGTTACCCCGTCAATAATGAGTGATGGAAACTCTTTTCTTAGTTGAGCGACTGCATTATTTACTTTTTCATCATTTCTACCATTTATAATGATATTTACACCTTCTTCACAAAGTTTTCTTGCAGTTGCAAAGCCTATACCTTGTGTTGAACCTGTTATTAAGGCTCTTTTATTTTCTATTTTTAAATTCATTTTTTTCCTTTTTATTTAATAACTTAATTAGTGCTCTTGAAGAGTCTATAAATTTAGAGAAACTATATTTTTGTTCTTCACTTAGATTCATTTGAATCACTTTTTCTACTCCTCTTTTGCCTAGTTGGACAGGCACACCAGCAACAACATTATAATAACCATATTCTCCCTCTAACATAATTGAACAAGGATAAACTTCTTTTTTATCTAGGAGAATAGATTCAACCATTAATAATACAGAGAAGGCAGTTGAGTAATAATCTGAATTTTCATGATCTTGCTTAATACTTCTATAACTATTAGTTTTAGTTTTATGTACTATTTCTTGAATTTCATGTTGTGAAAATAATTCGTTTAGAACTTTTCCATTAACTGTTGAGACATTTGTTAACGGAACCATATTATCTCCTTGCCCACCTATAATAACAGAAGAGATTTCTTCTGCAATAAAATCAAGTTTTTCCTGAATAAAATGACTCATCCTAGAATTGTCCAAAATACCACCCATTCCAATTATTTTATTTCTAGACCATTTAGAAGTTTTTAATGCACTATATATCATAGCCTCCAATGAATTAGAGACAATAATAATAATGGCATGAGGATTATCTATTGTAGTATTAATTATCATTTTTGTAATAGTTTCAGAATCAGCAGGTAATAAATTATCTTTATTTTGATTAAGAGTGTTGTAAATATCAGCTGTTATAACAATTAAATCACAATCAGAAAATAATTCATTGTGCTGTGTTGAGGTGATAATCGTTTTAGAATTTGCTGCTTTTGCTGTTTGCGAAAGATCTAATGATATTTCATCTATATTGTTATTTTGAATATCTTTTAATAAGATTTGATAGTAGATATTTTTAACAGCTAATAAATAAGCTAGTGTTGATCCTACTCTTCCAACTCCTATTATACCAATTCTTTTTTTATTCATTTATAACCTTCCTACTTTAGTAAATTATATAAAAAAAGAATCGCATTTCAATCGCATTATATTTGTATGATTTTGTTATGTTTGAAATACTATGGAATCCATAGCTTGATTTCCATACATAAAAGTATTATTTAATGCTTTTCCTTTTTTGCTTTTTGATGCTCCTAAAACTATAAAAAATGGCAAAATATGCTCTAATGTTGGATGATTATTATTTAAATAAGGAACATCACATAAAAAATTTGAAAATGAGTGTATATCAGCGTTTTCAACCTTTGATACAACCCAATCTCTAAATTCTTTTGAATAAGGATCAACAGGTGCATTTATATCTCTTTTGGAATCTTTTAGATTGTGAGTCAGTGTTCCACTTCCAATTATTAATGCTTCATTTCTAAATTTTTGCAAGACTTCCCCAATTTTCATAAGATCTTCTACATTAAAGTCAATCGGTAAAGAGATTTGAAGAATAGGGATATCAGCATTTGGATACATCAATGACAAAGGAGCCCATACACCATGATCATATCCTTCATGATTATCATCTTTTAGTATAGAAATATTTTGTTGCTTAAATACCATTACTATCTCGTTCACTTTGAATAAATCGTTTTTTATTGGATATTTTTTAGCATACAATTCTTGTGGAAAACCATAGAAGTCATAAATTATACTAGGATTTGGGTTTGATAAAATTCTTAACTCTTTCGTTGTCCAATGAGCGGAAATGATAATTATAAATTTAGGTTTTTTGAATAAACTAGGTAGTTCTTTCAAGAAATTTGCCGATTGAGATTGAGTCA
>JBASAI010000156.1:0-7956 GCA_049650525.1 Arcobacteraceae bacterium | reverse complement strand
CAATAACAGTATTGATCGTTTCTAAATGTGATGAAAATTCATCTTGTATTGTTTTTTTCATTCTTTTTCCAATCTATTAAAATCTTATTTCAAAACCTACAAAAGCAGAAGTGTCAAATTTTACTCGAGTATTATTTTCATATTCTGTTTCAATATTTCGCCCACCAAGATAGATATATCCATCAGCGAGTACTTTATAATTAATTCGAGCTTGTATATCTCTATAACTTTCTGCATCCATAAAAGAAAGCACTCGAGGGGAATAACTTACATTTGCATCAAAATATATCATTTCATTAAATTCAATTCGACCATTTAAAGTTAAAGGCATAGCAAGAAATGACTCAGCTTCGTGCGTAGTATAGACTGTTTTGATTCCCATTCCTAAGCTAATCCCATAATTATTTGTCATGGGATTTATAAGCTTGAAACCCACAGAAGTTAATGATTGATCATCATTATTTTTCTCACCTTCTGTTCGTAAATATCCCGCAGTAATATAGTAATTACTACTATTATTTGTATTGTAATATTTATTAAGATATATATCTGCAGCTAGTTCTAAAGTATCTTTATTTACATTGACTTGCGCACTGTTATTTGCAAGTAAAAGTGATCCAGTAACTAAACTTCCTAGTATTATTTTTTTCATTCTTAAAATTCCTAATATTTATTTCAATCATTCTATCAAAAAATCTTTTATGACTTTATAATAGTTACTATATCTTTTATCGAATTAACAATATATGACGCTTTTGATTCATTTTTATTAAAATCATGCCCAGATTGCACTTGAATTGTATTTGGTATATTTGCATTATATGCTGTAAGTATATCAGATTCTTTATCTCCGATAAGCCAAGAACTTTTATAATCTATATCTATTATTTTAGAAGCTTGCTTGATCATACCAATTTTTGGTTTTCTACAATTACAAATATCATCAGGAGCATGTGGACAACAAAATACTTCACTAATAAAAATATTTTTACTAATAAACTCTTTTTTCATCCATTTTGTCAATAAATCATATTGATCTTGAGTATAATACCCTCTTCCAATACCAGATTGATTAGTAATTATTACTAACTTATATCCTAAAGTTTGAAGGTATTGTAAAGATTCAAAAACACCATCGATGAACTCAAACTCTTCGATTGTGTGAAGATAATCTTTTTCGACATTAATCACACCATCTCTATCTAAAAAGACAACTTTTTCCATTAATACAACTTATAAGTAGCATCTTCGATGCCACTTTCCACAAGCTTCTTACAAACATCAGTCTCATTATCTTCATCAATATCAACTTTCAACTCTTTATCAACTATCTCTATAGATACACATTCTATTCCCGTTTCAGTTAGAGGAAATATAGCTTTTTCAACAGTAACTTTCCAAGTTTTTTTGTTAATATTTACACTTTGAGCAATATCATCTAATTCACCATTTAACATATAGTAAGATTGTATTGAGTTTGTAATTGTGGAGATATCTTGTTTTATAGTAGTGGCGAGTGCACTACTTCTTGAGTCCAAAAGTTTTGGTACTGCTACAGCTGCAATGATACCCAAAACAGCTATAACAAAAATGAGTTCAATAATCGAGAAACCTTTTTTTAAAGAAGGTTTCATCGTCTATTCCCACTCAATCGTTGCAGGTGGTTTACTACTGATATCATAAACAACTCTATTGATTCCATCAACTTCATTGATAATTCTTCGACTCATTTGTTCTAAAACATCATGAGGAATATGTGCAAAAGTTGCTGTCATACCATCAACTGCATTTACGATTCTGATACAAGCAGTGTTGTCATAAGTTCTATTATCTCCCATAACTCCTACAGATTTTACATTTAACAGTACTGTAAAAGCTTGCCATGTTTTATCATACCAACCTGTACTTCGTAAAACATCAAGCATAATAATATCTGCTTTTCGTAAGATCTCTAAATCAGGAGAATTTACATCACCCATGATTCGAATAGCAAGTCCAGGTCCAGGGAAAGGATGACGGCCTATCATTTGTGATGGTAAACCTAACTCAAGACCTAAAACTCTTACTTCATCTTTAAAAATTTCTCGTAATGGTTCAATAAGCTCAAAAGTCATCCAATCAGGAAGACCTCCGACATTATGATGAGATTTGATTGTTTTTGAAGGTCCTTTTACTGATACAGATTCGATAACATCTGTATAAAGTGTCCCTTGCGCTAAAAATTCGATACCATCATGTTTTTTTGCTTCTTGATCAAACACTTCGATAAATGTTTCACCGATCACTTTTCTTTTTGTTTCAGGATCTGTCACCCCTGCAAGTTTTGATAAAAACTGTTCACTAGCATCAATAGTAATAAGCCCAATACCACGATTTGCAAACATATTTTGTACATCTTCTACTTCGTTTCCTCGTAAAAGTCCATTGTCAACAAAAACAGGTACTAATTGATCACCAATTGCTTCTGCTAAAAGTGTAGCAACAACCGAGCTATCAACTCCACCACTTACTCCACAAAGTACTTTTTTATCTCCAACTTGTGCTTTGATTTTTTCGATTTGCTCTTTTGCAAAATTTCCCATATTCCAGTTTTTTTCACAACCACAAATATGTTTTGCAAAATTTGTAAGCATCTGAGCACCCTCAACAGAATGTGTAACTTCTGGATGATACTGAAATGCATAGATTTTTTTCTCTTCATTTGCAATAGCTGCATATGGTGAATTTGAACTTGTAGCAATCACATCAAATCCAGTTGGTAAAGTCTCAACTTTATCTCCATGAGACATCCATACAATTTCATTATTTGTTACATCATTAAAAATAGGAGATGTTTTAGACTCAATTGTAAGTTCAGCTTTTCCGTACTCATGATGAGAAGCAGCGATAACACTTCCACCTAAATAATGTGCAATTGTTTGCATACCATAACAGATCCCCAAAACAGGTACACCCAGATCAAATACTGCTTTATCTACTTTGTATGCATCATCAGCATATACTGATGCTGGTCCGCCACTTAAAACTATCCCTTTAGGAGTTCGAGCTTTGATATCTTCAATCGATTCATTGTACGGTACAATCTCCGAATAAAAACCACTGTTTCGTAATCTTTTCGATATAAGTTGTGTATATTGACTTCCAAAATCTAAAACGAGTATAGGTACATGGTTCAAAAAAAATCCTTTTATTGTATTAATTATCATCAATTATATCTAAAAAAAAATAATATAAACTAAAAAAGGCAAAGAGAATATCTCTTTGCCTTTTTATAATAAATCAATTCTGAAATATTAATAAATACCTAGAATCTGATATTGGCAATACCAAACAGCAATTGATACAATATAACCAATCAAAATAGTCCATGAAAATTTCATATGAGAAGCAAATGTATATATTCCAGGTAATTTACCCATCACCCCAACACCAGCAGCAGATCCAAAAGAGATCAAAGAACCTCCGATTCCAGCTGTAAGTGTTACAAGCATCCATTGATCTAATCCCATAGTAGGAGACGCTTTTAATACAGCAGACATAACAGGTACATTATCAACAATTGCAGATAAAAATCCAACACCAATATTTGACCATGTGGGACCAAGAACTGAAGGGTCATAGACAACAGCAGCTAATGCTAACCATCCAATAAAATAAAGTGCTCCAACTGCAGCTAAAATACCAAAGAAAAACATCAAAGTATTATTTTCAATCTTCGCCATTGAATGAAATACATCAAAATCACTTTTATGTACTCTTTTTAATCTATACCCATATAGTTTAAGAAGCGCTAATCCAAACATCATTCCCCACATAGCAGGTAGATGTAATACTTGATGCGTCATTACAGCACAAAAGATTGTAAATACACCCAATCCAATAATGATATTTGCACCGACCATAAGTTCTGGTTTTTTTTCAATAGAAGCATCAAATTCAGGAATATCACTTGGAACAAATTTTGACAATAAATATGCAGTTATTAAATACCCAATAACTGAAGATGGAAATAAGAATAAGAAATCTCCAAAAGCACCTTTTCCTGATGTCCATGCCATCAAAGTTGTAATATCACCAAAGGGAGACCAAGCACCACCTGCATTTGCAGCAACTACAATATTTATAGCTCCTGGAATCAAAAATTCTTTTCTTGTTTTTTCAATCGTAATTAAAACCGTAGAAAGAATCAAAGCTGTTGTTAAATTATCTGCAATTGGCGAAATGAAAAATGCCAATAAACCTGTTACCCAAAATAACTTTTTATAAGTATATCCTCGTGAAATAAGATTATACTTTAGTCTATCAAATACACCCATATGTATCATAGACTCTATATATGTCATCGCTACAAATAAGAAAAAGAAAATTTCTGCAATTTCTAAAATCAGGTGTTGCGCTTGAGTATGAACAAGATCCATATTCATATCATTGATTGCATAATAAAATGCAATGAGCATAAAGAGTAATGTTCCTGTTAATAATGCTGGTTTTGCTTTATCTATTTGATAATGTTCTTCCATTGCAATAAAATAATACCCTACCACAAATATAATCAAACATGCGATACCTACCCATGTCATCGTTATATCTGCGGCTACTTCACTATTAGCATCACCACTTGCAAATGCGTATATACTTGTTAAAGTAATTAACAACAGCTTTAACATTATTACTCCTTAATGTAATGTGCTCCAATAGATTTTTTTCTACTAATAGCACTTTTAATAATGGATTTTGCCGTAAGTAACCTTAAAAAAAGTAATCGACCAATGTCTTCTTGAAGATATGATTCTATTTCATCATATGCATCAATAAGCTCTTGTCTTTTTCGAACAATCCCAACATTTGTCCACATCAAAGTTCTCAATCCATTTTTAATCGCTTTATCTATTTTTTTTTGTAAAACATAGTTTTTTGACTCATCTTTAGTTTTATTTTTATAGTTATCAAGATTTATCTTAAAGTCATTTTTTTCACTATCTTCAACGGCAAGTTTAGAAAAAACCAAACCTTCTAAAAGTGAATTTGAAGCAAGTCTATTGGCTCCATGTACGCCAGTCGATGCTACTTCTCCAACAGCATAAAGATTTTTCGTATTTTTTACTTTTGAGTTCAAATCAACCTCAATCCCACCCATACTATAATGAAAAGCGGGACTAATAGGCACTCTTTCAAAAGGAAGTTCAAACCCTATCTCTTTTAAGTTTTTATAAATATTTGGAAATCTTTTTTTAAAAAACACCTTATCGAAATTTTTAAATGATAGATAGATTTTAGAGCCAGTTTTCTTAGCATAATCAAAAATAGCGCGACTTACCACATCTCTAGGAGCTAGCTCTTTATCTGGATGATAATCTTTTAAAAACTGATAGCCATCTTCATCTTCTATTAAAGCACCCTCACCTCGTAACGCTTCACTTAAAAGTTGTTTCCGAGCTTTGTCATTTTCGACATATACAGTAGGATGAAATTGCATCATCTCCATATCTCGTAAAGCAATTCCTTTTTCGATACAAACACCTTGAATATCACCAGCAATAGTAGTAGAGTTTGTATGATATCTATAAATCGACCCAACTCCACCTGAAGCTATAATAGTGTTGTGTGCATATACAATTTTATCTTTTCCATTTGAAATCATATGTGCTCCATAACAGATACCATCTTCATATAAAAGATCAATAACGATGGAGTTTGTGATAATTTCATGGGAAGATTGCTTGAGTAAAAACATATGTATCTCTCGTCCTGTCGCATCACCATCAGCATGTAATATACGATTTGTACTATGTGCAGCTTCTTGCGTAAAAGCCAGTTCTCCTTTGCTGTTTTTGTCAAAAATCAAACCAGCTTCAATAAGATCATCAATAACATTGATCGAGTTTTCACTAAGCGTTTCAACTGCTTTTTTATCATTGAGAAATACACCTGCTGTGAGTGTGTCTTTTATATGAAAAGGAATGTCTGCTTGATTTTTTGCCCGTACAACTCCACCTTGTGCCCAAAAAGTATTACATTCCCAAGGTGTTTTTTTACATACTACTAATACTTTTTTATCTTTAGGGATAAGTCTTGCTGCATTGAGTCCAGCAATACCTGTTCCAATTATTAAATAATCATAAATCATTATCGTAAATTACTTTGGTGTATCTGTTTTTTCATCTACATAAATAGGGTCAGCTTTATAACCACAACCTATAAATAAAACAGAAACCATTACCATTGTATATATATATTTCATCTAAATCTCCATTAAATTTTATATTACATAATAATTAATAAAATATTGATTAATTATTAAGTATAATTATTCAAATATTAGTGATATTATACGAAGGAATCAAAATGAAAATTGCAAGCAGAATGGAAAATTTATCTCCCTCTCTTACACTGGCTATTACCGCTTTAGCAGGAGAGCTTAAAGCTCAAGGAAAAGATATACTCAGTTTTAGTGCAGGTGAGCCAGATTTTGACACTCCTCAGGTTATTAAAGATGCCGCTATTGCTGCGATTAATAATGGAAAAACAAAATATACTGCAGTTGCAGGTACTCTTGAAACAAAACAAGCTATTATTGGTAAGCTTCAAAGAGATCATGGGCTAAAGTATAAATCAGACGAAGTTATCGTGTCAAATGGTGCAAAACATTCACTATTTAATCTTTTTCAATGTCTAGTTGATACTGGTGATGAAGTTATTATTCCAGCACCTTATTGGGTAACATATCCAGAGCAAGTGAAATTTTCAAATGGTGTACCTGTAGTTATAGATACAAACGATACTACAAATTTCAAAATAACACCAGAACAATTACAATCAGCAATTACACCAAAAACAAAAATTTTACTTCTAAACACACCTTCAAACCCAACAGGTGCAGTATATACAAAAGAAGAATTAACTGCACTAGCTGTTGTGCTAAAAGGAACAGATATCATAGTACTTTCAGATGAAATGTATGAAAAGATTATGTATGATGGTAAACAGTTCACTTCTGTTGCATCTATCAGTGATGATATGTTTCAAAGAACAGTTACTATAAATGGTATCTCAAAAGCAGTTGCGATGACTGGATGGAGATATGGATATCTGGCAACTCCAAATAAAGAACTCATAAAAGCGATGGTGAAACTACAAGGTCAAGTAACATCAAATGTAAACTCTATTACCTTACAAGCGGCTATTACAGCACTTGATGGAAGTGCGGATGCAGATATTGAAATGATGAGAAAAGAGTTTGAAAGAAGAAGAGATATCGCACTTGATGCATTTAATGCAATTAAAGGTTTGAGTTGTTTAGCTCCAGATGGTGCATTTTATCTTTTTGTAAATATTTCAGAATTTAGTAAAGACTCGATGAAGTTTGCAGCTGATTTACTCGAAAAAGAAGGTGTCGCTATCATCCCTGGGTTGGCTTTTGGAACTGAAGGATATTTTAGATTTTCATTTGCGACAGATGAAGCAACTATAAGAGAAGGTATCGCTCGTATCAAAAGATTTGTAGAGAAAAATTAGTATATTTTCTACACATAAAAAAAGGAGGTGATAATCACCTCCTTTTTTACTGCAAATTTTAAAATCAATATCCTATTAGTTACCAAATAAGCTTTTTATTGAACCAAAAAATGAAGATTCTTCTTCTGCAGCTGTTTCTTTTGTTTCACTTACAACTTCAGCAGCTTTAGATACAACCGTATCTTTTACTTCATTTACTTTACCTTCTAAACCTTCACTTGATTTTTGTGCACAAATATCAATAGCTTTTGCCCTCATTCCATCATCTGCAATTCCTACACATGCTTTATCAGTAGAAGCTTGTGTACAATATTGTTTTGCTTGCTCTGCAGTTTCTGGAGCCTTATCTTTTACGATATCAGCTAATTTAATACCGATGCTTTCAGCTGTGATTCCTATTGAACTTCCAACAGAACTTACAGTACTTGTAATATCTGATGC
>JBASAI010000155.1:0-19612 GCA_049650525.1 Arcobacteraceae bacterium | reverse complement strand
GTTAGCAGCACTTCCAGGAGCGTATGATGATGGTAAAACTACAAGAATTGTCAATGCAAGTGTACCAAGTAATGGGGATACTGATGAATCTATCATAACTCATGTTGGAGCTGAAGCAGCCAATACAAATTTAAAAAGATTCTTAGTTGGATCAAAAGAGTGTGAAATTACAGGAATTGCAGAAACACCAGATGGGAAAGCAATTTTTGTAAATATTCAACATCCAGGAGAAAAAACAAGTGATTTAAGTGATACTTCATCGTATGGAAGTCACTGGCCCGATGGAGGAAAATCAAGACCTCGATCAGCGACAATAGTTGTTACTAAAGATGATGGTGGAATTGTAGGATCATAGTAAAAAGAGGAAGCAGTTTTCTCTGACTGTTTTCCTATTATATTCAAATCATTTAGAACAAATCTGATATAATCCCACCCATGACACCATTTAAAGTACACACACCATATTCTCCTGCGGGAGATCAGCCAGAAGCTATCGAAAAACTCACTGCTAGTATAGTTAGTGGGAACAAATACAATACTCTTTTAGGAGTGACAGGTAGTGGTAAAACCTACACTATGGCGAAGGTCATAGAGGCTACTCAGATGCCTACACTTATCATGACTCACAACAAAACTTTGGCAGCTCAGATATACTCTGAATTTCGTGGATTTTTTCCTGATAATCATGTGGAGTATTTTATCTCTTATTATGATTATTATCAGCCTGAAGCGTATATTCCGAGAAGTGATTTGTTTATCGAAAAAGATAGTAGTATAAATAGTGAGCTCGAACGGATGCGGTTGAGTACAACCACTTCACTTTTGAGTTTTGAGGATATCATTTGTGTGGCTTCTGTATCTGCTAACTATGGACTTGGTAATCCTGCTGAATTTAAGAAAAATGTTCAAAAGGTGGAAAAAGGACAGGAGTATTCTCAGCGAGCGATGTTACTCAAACTAGTCGAGATGGGATACAAAAGAAATGATAAGTTTTTTGATCGTGGAGATTTTCGAGTAAATGGGGATGTTGTAGATATTTTTCCAGCTTACAGTGAAGATGAATATATACGATTGGAATTTTTTGGAGATGAGATAGAAACCATCACAAAACAAGAGTATATGACAAATATCAAAAATCAAGAGATCGATGAGGTGACCATCTATAGTGTTAATCCATTCGTTGTTTCTCAAGACAGACTTGCTACTGCTGTTGAGTCTATTGAAAAAGAGCTAGCAGAACGACTCGCATACTACCAAAAAGAGGAAAAGCATGTCGAGTACCAACGCCTCAAACAAAGAGTAGAATTCGATCTTGAGATGATCGAAGCTACTGGTATGTGTAAGGGAATTGAGAACTATGCGAGACTTTTAACTGATAAAAAAGTAGGGGAGACCCCTTATTCTTTGATCGATTATTTTGAAGCGATGGATCGACCATATCTTTTGATCGTGGATGAATCACATGTGAGTTTATCACAGTTTCGAGGGATGCACGCAGCTGACAGAAGTAGAAAAGAGGTTTTGGTGGATTATGGTTTTCGGTTACCATCTGCACTTGATAATCGTCCTTTAAAGTTTGATGAGTATATAAATAAAAAAGCGAACTTTTTATTTGTAAGTGCGACACCAAATGAACTCGAACTCGATATGAGTAGCGAAGTAGCGCATCAGATCATACGACCTACTGGACTTTTGGATCCTGTAATCGAGCTAAAAGATAGTGAATTTCAAGTAGAAACACTCCACGATGAGATCAAAAAAGTAGTGGCAAAAGGTGAAAGAGTTTTGGTTACTGTGCTTACGAAAAAGATGGCAGAAGAGTTGGCGAGTTACTATAGTGATCTAGGTATCAAAGTGAAGTATCTTCATAGTGAGATCGATGCGATCGAACGAAATCAAATCATCAGACAACTACGACTTGGAAAATTTGATGTACTTATAGGAATCAACCTTTTAAGAGAAGGTTTAGATATCCCAGAAGCTTCTCTTGTGGCTATTTTAGATGCAGATAAAGAGGGATTTTTACGAAGTAAAACAGCACTAGTCCAAACTATGGGACGAGCCGCTAGAAACAGTAATGGTCGAGTGATTTTATTTCATAAACGGATCACGGATAGTATGCAGTTTGCAATAGATACGACAAACAACAGAAGAAAGATACAAGAAGAACACAATAAAAAGCACGGCATCACACCAACGACCACGATAAGAAGACTTGATGAAGATTTAAAAGTTGAAGAGTATGATAGTATCGCACTTAAAATGGACAAACTAGAAAAAATGCCAGCAGCAGAGAGAAAAAAGATGCTCTTAGAGCTCAATGCTCAGATGAAACAAGCAGCAAAAGATCTAAACTTTGAAGAAGCGATACGACTAAGAGATGAGATAGAGAAGATCAAAAAACTGTAGATGAAACTACAGTTTCTTAGGTAACTCGACTGCTCTTTGTGTTTTGATAAATGAAGTGGTATAATGTATCTCTTTTAAAAATACTAACAACGCAACAATAAGAGATGACATCGCTAATATAAAAAGTATTGAGATGATCAATGAGGTTTCAAAATCAAATAAGATACTCATAAACATACTTAAAATAACAAGTGCTACAAACAAACCTGTTGCTGTCGAGAGAAATATCGCTAGATTGATATTGAACATTCTCATTGTGAGAAATTTTCTTCTTGAGATACTGTGAGGTGACACACCTTCTGCGGACTCTTTTGCATCTAGTTTATACACTTGATCCATAATTCGAGCTAATCGACCTGTAAATACATTGAGTAGCCCAGCGACACCTGCGAGTAAAAATACAGGGGCAACAGAGAGCTGTATTAGCTGTGAAACTGAGTGTGTGGTGTTTGGGTCGATCAGTTGTGTCATTTTATTGCCTTGAGGATATTATATTTGACATTATATTGGATTGTGATTATAAATCATATAAAACCAAATATAATATTGTCTTGATATAATAGATCATTATTAAAAAGGTATATAAAATGTGTGGAATCGTTGGGGTTAACTATGACTCAAAAGTTGATTTTTTGGGTGTGACAAATATGATGAAAAGTAGGGGTCCTGATAATACTTCTATACAAAAGATACAAGATAACTTTTTTGGACATACTCGACTGAGTATTTTGGATCTGGATGATGAAGCAAATCAGCCGATGATCTTTGATGATATTTTGGTCGTTTTTAATGGTGAAATATATAACTATGATGAGCTTACAGTATCTGAAAAGCTAGTGTGTAAAACCAAAAGTGATACAGAAGTGTTGATACGGTTGTATCAAAAATATGGAGTAGAGTTTTTATCTCTTTTAAATGGTGCCTTTTCTTTTTGTATCTACGATATGAAAAAACAGCGATATTTTTGTGCTCGTGATAGATATGGGAAGAAACCATTTTATTATTATGCGAAAGAAAATAAGTTTATCTTTTCAAGTATGATAAAATCGATCATAAAAATACTAGGATTTACTCCAAAGCTCAATAAAGTAGCCCTTTCTCAATACCTACAATATTTTGTACCACTCACACCAAATACATTTTATACAGATATAAAAAAGCTTGATGCAGGTAGTTATCTACTCTATGAAAATCACAAATTAACACACAAAAAATACTATAAAATAAAAACCTACAAAAAAATCACAGATGAAAAAACAGCTTTGAGAAGTATAGAAGATACTTTATACAATAGTGTCGAGCAACGACTCAAATCTGATGTAGAAGTTGGCTCACTTTTAAGTGGAGGCATAGACAGTAGTCTGATCAGTACGATCTATGCGCAAGTTTCAAAGCATCCTATAAATACTTTTAGTGTAGGATATAAAACACATACAAAATACAGTGAGCTTCCATATGCAAATCTAGTAGCACAAAACATCAAAAGTAACCACACCCCACTGGAGATATCACAAAATGATTTTATCGGCTCTCTTGAAGATGTATTTGAAAATCTTGAAGAACCTCACGCTGACCCAGCTGCTATACCACTTTTTTTACTTACAAAAGAGATACAAAGCCAAGGGATCAAAACTGTTTTAAGTGGAGAGGGAAGTGATGAGCTTTTTTTAGGATATGATAATTATGCGAAGTTTTTGAAGTATTATGAATTTGAAAAAAGTTTAGATGAAAAACAAAATAGTTTTTTGAATGATATCATTTCATCATTAGGTGGAAATAAAGAAGCTGAATATCTTCGACGAGTAGTAAAAAAAGAAAACTTGTATAATAGTTTTGGTGAGATATTTACAGCGTCTCAAAGAAAAAAACTTCTAGTTAAAGTAGCCACTTTTAAGTCTGAAACTCCCAAAAAAGATCCCGTGGATTGGATGAGTTATATTGACACTAAAATATGGTTAGGGGAAGCACTTTTGAGTAAAGTTGATAAGATGTCGATGGCACATAGTGTAGAGACTCGTAATCCATTTTTGGACTACAGACTTGTGGATACTGCTTTTCGTATCGATAGCCTACTGAAAACTGGTGATACCAATAAGTATCTTTTAAAAAAAGTTGCACAAAAATATATCCCAGATGAGATTATACATAGACAAAAAAAGGGATTTAATAGTCCTTTTAATGAGTGGCTTTTTGCAGAATTTGGTGAGAAACTAAAGCTTGATATCTATAAAGTAAACAAAGAAACAAACCTTTTTAACGAGAGTTATATCGAGTATCTTTACAATAATGCAAAAAACAATAAACTAAAGCAGCACTTTTATGCTTTATGGCATTTTTGCAGATGGTATGATAAGGGTTTTTTATAGATATTTCTGATATGGTATTAATAAAACTTATAGCATATAAATAAATATTATGACTATAATAACTTAGTATAATGAGTTAAGAGTTTTTTAAATTATTAGTACTATAATTCGAGAGTGATTAATTCACTCCTTAAAAACTCATTTATTGCTTGAGTAGCATAAAAAGCTAAAGAAGATACAGCTTTAGCTTTTGTGCAGAAAAATTACAATAAGGACTTACAAATGAAAAATGAACCTACGCTAGAGCAAATTGACGATTATAACAATAATGAATCACCACAAAAAAGAAGAACGGTACGATTAGTAGTACTATTTTTATTGGTTGTTGGGATTGCATATAGTATTGTAAAATATAATTATTCTGTTGAAGATGATTATATAGGAACTGAAAATACTCCAGGTATAAATATACCAAATAATTAATATAGATTTGACTTATGTAAAAGAAAGTGATATAATCCGTTGAAAATATAAGCAAACATAATAAAGTTTACTTTAATAAAGGATTTTCTTTGGAGATTAATTTAAGCGGTAATGATAGATTAAAAAACTTCCCTGTTATGATGTATGCCATTGTTATGGGGCTGAGTGGATTAACTATCACTTATCAAAAAGCACATTTATGGTTGGGTATTCCTGAAATTATAGGAACAATCTTTATGTATCTTACTTCTATTGTATTTATTGGTGTTACGGTTATTTATTTAAATAAATTTATCAAATTTAAAGATTCTGTAAAAAAAGAGTTTTCACATCCAGTACGAATCAACTTTTTTGCTGCAATTTCTATATCGATGCTTATGCTAGCAATTATTTATAAAGAAACCAATCCTACTTTAAGTGCGATAGTATGGTATCCAGGAACTTTATTGCATTTGTATCTAACAATGTATACAATCTCATTTTGGATCAATCACAATCAAGAACTTAATCACTCAAATCCAGCTTGGTTTATCCCTATAGTTGGAAATCTATTAGTTCCTGTTGCTGGAGTGGGGTTTGTGAGTAATGGTATATTACTTTATTTTTTTAGTGTTGGGATGTTTTTTTGGATAATATTATTTGCAATTATTTTTAATAGAATTATTTTTCATGATCAATTAGCAGGAAAATTTATGCCTACACTCTTTATTATTATTGCCCCTCCTGCTGTTGGGTTCATTTCATACTATAAAATGTTTGGTACCTTAGATGTTTTTGCTACAGTACTTTTTAATTTAGCGATATTTTTTACATTTTTAGTTGCATTTATGTATAAAAATTTTCTAAAAATCAAATTTTTTATCTCATGGTGGGCTTTTGTTTTCCCTGTTGCTGCTATGGCAATTAGTACGATGCTCATGTATCATATTTCAGAAAATAGTATTTTATTGGTTGCTTCATATTTAATGATAGCGGTGACAACAATCATTGTTGGGGTTGTTCTGTATCATACATTGAAAAATATCAATAATCGTTTGATTTGTATAAAGGAGTAATAATGAAGAAATATATAGTAACTTTCATAAGTGTATTTGTTTTATATTTGATTGGGAATAGTATTTATGTAGAGATGAACAAAGATAAAACACCTGGAAAAGCAAAACGGATAGAGTGTCAAAGAAATGTGACAAGTTTTGAGCGATCATTTGATAAAGTTCAAATTAAAGAAGCACAAGAAGAGATAAAAAATGGTGCAGTAAGTTTTTCTTCAAGTATTGAGAAAGCAACATATGCAGAGTCTGCACTTTTTGAGTATATCTCTTTAAAAGAAACAGATATCATATTTAAAAATATGTTAGCTTCTTTTGTGGAAAATAGTGATGCTACAGTAGATAAAAAATATAAAATATCATACTATATTTATGAAAATGATGTAAAAGATCCTGGAAAGAAAACTAAAAAAAGTAAAAAATATGCGGGGTATGTAGTGCTTGAAGTAAAAAATAGTAACAATAAAACAATATATAAAGTACAAATAGATTTTATGGATTTCAAAGGTGCAGATATACAGCAAAGTGTAGAGTGTGCAGTGAAATCATTTATGACATATTAAATAAAACAAAACAAAAAAGGAAAACAAATGGAAAAAACAATATTTATGGAGAAATATCCTGTATATACTCTAGAACTTGATAAAAAAGAGATAGCGTTGCAATCAGTAGATGCAATTATAGAGTATTTTGAAAAGAAAATAGAATCACATCCTATAGCAAAATTGATAGCGATTTTTAATCATTCGGAGCACACAAAAGAGATCAATGGCGAAATTGCACCGGAGATTTTAGAAGTTAAAAATATCATTTTTTGTTTTGGTACTGCAATTCCAAATACAAAAGTAGCTGCTGTGAGACCTAGAAGTATCGCTGTTTGTGAATTGGAAGATAAGTTTATTGTTGAATTTATGGAAGTACCAAATGAACAACTTCATCAGCTCATAGAGTCTTGGGTAAAAGAATTGGTCTAATAAATACTAATTCTTTTTTAATCAATATTGTAATAGTATTCTTATATGAATAGTATTACAATAGCAATAACTAGAAAAACAAATCTTAGTATACAATTAGAGAAAAAATTTGATATTAAATATTATAAAAAACCATCCTTTTTCAAAAAAATATTTTCTTTAAAACAATCTTATCCTGATATATATTTTCATCGAGGGTTTCTCTCAAGAGAAGCTGCTGCTTTAATCGAAAAATCTCAAGTAGTTATCGTAAACTCAAGTAGTGTAAAAAGTGAGATAATTCAAAAATTATCACATATAGAAGATGATAAGATATCTGTTTTATCTCCCTATTTTTATAGTAAAGTTGTATATGATGCTAGTATCAAAAAAGCATTTAGAAAGAAATATGAGATCGATAAAAAATCAAAAATCATTTTATTTAGAGCCAAAGATCTTGAGAAAAATGGCGTAGATACTATTTTTGATATGGTTTCTCGAATGTATAAAGAAAATTTCACCTTGGTGATCGAATCATCTTCAAAACAGATCAATCCTCTGAAATTGAAAATGGAACGATCAGAGATAAAATTTAAATATATTTTACTAGAAGAGTATGAAAATATTGATGAGCTTTTTATTGCATCTGATATTTTTATATTACCAACGAAGCAAAAATATTTTGCAGTTGATGTTTTAAGAGCGATGTACTATCGAAATGCTGTTTTTCTTACAGAAGAAAATTATGCTGCTGAACTGATCGATACATTTTCTTTGATACATGGAATCGAGGATAGAAGTGTTTCTTTTAAAGTTGATTCATTGTTGATAAATAAAAATGAGCTCAGAAATATACAAAAAGAAAATCAAAAAATAGCACAAATGCAATCATTGGAAAATAAAGTAGCCGAAATGACACGAATAATAGAAAAAAATTTTGACATTTAATTGAAATTTCTATATAATACTGCCAATTAAGAGTGTTTAGTAGGGAAATGCAGGCATTTATGTTTGTGTTGGCATTGGATTTATCTAGTGTTTACGCTATCCGAACGGACTTTTAAAAAAATAAATTATAAGAAGGAATTCTAAAATGAACAAAATTTTAATCTTAATGGTTGCTATGGCAACTGCTGCATTCGCTGCTGACGCTAATGTTGCTAACGAAACTTTAAAAGCTTACTCAGTACTTGCTGCTGGTGTTGGTCTAGGTCTTGCTGCTCTTGGTGGAGCTGTTGGTATGGGTAATACTGCTGCTGCAACTATTGCTGGTACTGCTAGAAACCCAGGTATGGGTGGAAAACTTATGACTACTATGTTTATTGCATTAGCGATGATCGAAGCACAAGTTATCTATACTCTTGTTATTGCTTTAATTGCATTATATGCAAACCCATTTTTAGGGTAATCAATACAATTGATTTAAAAGCCAAGCGTTTGACGCTTGGTTTTTTTATGTCTAATTTTTCGTAAATAAAAAAAGCCTTATGAATTTTCATAGGGCTTTTTTTATATTAAATTTGATAATGGTATTAAAAAAACTCGTGTATCAGTTCCATCATCTCTTTTGAGTCTGTGATATGATTGACTTTATCTCTAAAGTTATTTGCACCATCATAACCTTTAGAATAAGTATGAAGATGTTTTCTAAACATCACAACTCCATATTCGTTGTAGTGTAGTACCATTTTTTCGAGATGTTCTATGATGATCTCTTTTTTAAGATCATCTGAAATCATTTCGTTGTTTGATGAGATTTGATGAAAAATCCAAGGCTTTCCAATTGCACCTCGACCAACCATAATCCCATCTGCTTTTGTATAATCCAAAACATATTTTGCTTTTTCTAGATCGGTTATATCACCATTTGCCATCACAGGAATACTCACAGTTTGCTTGATAGCTGCGATAGCGTCATAGTCAACAGCTGCTTTGTAAGCACCCTTTTTCGTTCGTCCGTGAACAGCAATAAAATCAATACCACAATCTTCAATCGCTTTAGCAATATCAACAGGGATTTTTTCATCCACTCCGATACGAACTTTACAAGTGGTATATTGTTTGTTTGAATATTTTTTGATAGTTCGGAGCATCTCTTGTAATCGTGGTAAATCTCCTAAAAGATTTGATCCACTTCCATGATTGAATACCTTTGGAGCAGGACAACCACAATTGAGATCAATCCCTGCTATACCATCAATTTCATTGAGTTTTTCAATTGCGGCTATTAAGATCTCTGTTTTATTTCCTGAAAGTTGAATGAAAAATGGATCTTCATTTTCAGATTTTAGAAGCATTTTCTTTGTTTTTTCACTATCATATGCTAACGCATTTGAGCTTATCATTTCGCTCACAGTATAATCAACACCAAAGTTTTTTACAACAGAGCGAAAAGGAAGGTCTGTATATCCTGCAAGTGGCGCTAAGGCTACTACAGGTTTTGAAAAGTCTATAAGTTTATTCATGTATAAATTATTTGTATGAAATAGAATCTAAAGAATATGTTAATTTCCCAGCATCTTTTAAATCCACTAAGGCTTTAAATGGGATATATTCATCTGCCGCACTATTTACTAACACATCTCGAATCTCATCTATCATCTCATATTCAGCAAGAACATAAAGATATACTGTTATATATTCTTCTTTTTCTTGTGATAATTTCTCAAAAAGTTGTATTACTTGATCTGGAGTCATTGATTTTGTATAGTCTTTTGCTATAGTTGTTAACTCTGAGGTTGACAATGATACTTTTTTTAATAAAGATAAAATCATATCATTTGTCATCGCAAACTCTGGTTTTTGTTCACTATCTTTTTTTAATAGTTTTACCATCATTTCATTGTCAAATTCAAGACCTTCAACAATTTTTTTAATTGAAGTGATTGATTTACTTTTTAATACTTTTAAGAAGGCAAATTTAACAATCTCTTGTGAATTTTTCTCAGGACTTTTTACGACTTCTAGTGCAAAATTATCATCAAGCATTATTCTATTTTTGATATTTTGGATCATCAAAGGATTATCTTTATCGAGTTTTAGTTCTTTTGAAGGAATATATTTCCCCGATTGAATACTAAATTTTTGCTCTACAATTTGAGCCATTCTTTTATCTTCTGCACTAAAATTACTGTTTGTTACATCAATATCAAGTTGTTCTATAATAGAAGCTATCTCTTTGATATTTGGGTTTTGAAATTTAAAACTTGCTGTTTCATTTTGTAATCTTTTGTTGATTAATGAAATAAGAGACTGAGAGTCTTTTGTTACTGCTTTGATGATATAGTGATTCTTTAAACCATAAAAGATAATATGTATTATTGTTAATACAAGTAAAAGAATCATCGGTAAAATAACCCATATAGCAATCGGTAATAAAAATGTAGTTTCAAAAATTTGAATTCTAAAATCCCCAGATGCGATGCTAAATGTGTAACCGAGTATAATTATTGCTAAAAGCAATGATCCTATAATATATTTTTTTAATCCCATATTCTAATCCTTCTAATTTTCAATAGTGTTATTTACTATTGTTTTCGTGAATTTCTCTACAATCTGTACAGTATTTTGCAAATGGTTTTGCTTTTAATCTACCTATTGCGATTGATTCATCACACATCTCACAAATACCATAAGTATGGTTTTTGATACTTTCTAGTGCTTCGTTAATCTCTTTTAACTCTTGCTTTTGTTGGTTTATAATCAGTCCAGAAGTAAAACTATCACTACTTGCTTCTGCAAAATCTAAATCATCTTTGCAATCACAGTTATTGAGTTTTGATATATTATCGATACCGTCAGTTATATTACTTTCTATTCTGGTCTTTCTTTGCCTTAGCATAAGTTCTAGCTCGTCTATTTGTTTAGTTGATGCCACTTTTTTATCCTATTAATATAATTTAATAAGTATAGCTAATTTTTACTAAATTATTTATGATAAGGATGGTTATTGAGTATACACAATGACCTAAAAATTTGCTCACATAAAACAATATTTGCAATTTTATGTGCATAGGTTAATTCACTTAAAGAGATGGTTTTATCACATTTCGCTAAAAAAGCTCTATCAAAACCATATGCTCCCCCTATAAAGAAGTTTATGGTGAGCTTATCTTCTAAGAGTGTACTAAATTTAAAACTATCAAGTTTTTCTCCCAAAACATCAAGTGCAATATTGTAACCATTAGTTAGTTTTGGCTCATAGAGTTCGTTGTATGCTTGTTGAGATTCTTTTTCTCCTAAGGTTTGTGCCTTTGAAATTTGTTTGTTAAATAAGCTGTGAACTTCTACTTTTGCCCATCTACTTGACATCTTTATAAACTCTTGCACTAATGGTTCAAAATTATCATTTGATTTTTTTACAATTTGATATATATTTATTTTACAGTTAATAATAGAATCCTTACTCTGTTTTAGATATTATACCAAATAAGTTTAAAAGGAATAGTTATAAAAAAAGATACAATTACTAGTATTGCAATAGGTGGCTTTGATGGGATGCATTTAGCACACCAAAAGTTATTTAGCAAGCTAGATAGCAACGGTGGAATTATTGTTATTCAAACTACTTATGCAAATATTTCCCCTTTTAGAAATAGAGAAAAACATACAACTTATCCTATTTATTTTTATCCATTGGAAAATATAAAACATCTCAATGGCAAACAGTTTGTAGGACTTCTTAAAGAGGAGTTTCCAAATTTAAAAAGAATAGTGGTTGGCTTTGATTTTCATTTTGGTTATGAAGCAGCGTATGATAGTGAAAATTTGATAGATTTTTTTGACGGTGAGGTAGATATCGTAGAAGAGTATAAAATCGGTGATATTGCAGTACACTCTAGAGTAATACGAGAGTATTTACGAAATGGAAATCTTGAATATGCAAATAAATTGCTTGGATACAATTATGAGTTAAGTGGACTTGTTATAGAGGGGCAAGGATTAGGCAAAAAACAATTTTTTGCGACAATCAATATAAAAGTGTCTGATTATTTGATACCACAAGAGGGTGTGTATATTACGAAAACTATATTAAATGATGTATCATATTGTTCTGTTTCATTTATCGGACATCGGGTTACTACAGATGGAAAGTTTGCTGTTGAAACACATATTTTAAATCAAGAGTTTAGACAAGAAGTTCCTAAAAATGTACAAATAGAGTTTATCAAAAAGATACGAGACAATTGTAAATATGAAAAGTTTGAAGAGTTAAAAAAACAGATTGAAAATGATATAGAATCTGCAAAGAAATGGTTTAAGGATAAGAATGAAAAATGTAATTAATTTTATAGAATCAAAGGATGTAGAGAAGCTAGATATCTATTCACATTTAAAATGTGGAGTAGAAGAGGTTAAAATACTGCAGTATCTTACAAAACAGTATATTTTGGCATCGGATAATATGCTAGTGATTGATATACTTTCAGAGTTTTATGATTTGAAAATAAATGAACATCTTCATAAAGTATATTTACTCAAAAATTTATTAGAGTTAGGATGGGTAGTGCAAAGTGGCTTTTCAGGGACAAAAATAAGTGAGCTTTCGCAGCTTGAACTTATTAACACCGCTGTGAGTCTAAGTGGTTCATTTTTAAAACTTTTAGAAGTTGGATCTTTGGAATTAGTTCTTCCAGAGATAAAAGAATATAGTGATCATTTAGAATATCTGCAAGACCAATTTTTTAAGATTGATTTAGCTCAACAGTTAAATATTATTAAACATAATTTTGATGACAATTCACCAAATGCAAATAGATTAAAAACAAAACTCTTATTGTTAGAAAGTAGAATTAAAGAGAGATTAGAAACTACTAGCACGCCTATAATGCTCGAAGAATTTTTTAAAGAAAATGATCTCAACGAACAAGAAAAAATGATCTTTTTGGCACTATTAAAAGAAGAATATGCTGGAAGTGATGATTCAATTCGTGATATGAACTCTTTGATTACTTTGGTATCAAGTGATGATTATGAAAAGATAAAATTTCGAAGCTTACTTGATGAAAGTGGTAAATTAATCGCAAATGATTTGATTGATTATGATGAGATGCTAACACCATTTGGTGGAATAAATAGAAATTTTTATATTCCAGAAAAAATATTATATAAGATTTCACATCCTACAAAAAAAGAAACTAGACGAAGTAAAATTAAATTAGATATGCTGATTGCTGAGCAAGAGATGTTTGAACTTATTGAGCCTAAAAAAAGCCTTGATGATGTTGTTTTAAATGATAAAACAAAAGAGACTTTAGAGATGCTATTAAGACAAGTAGATAAAAAAGTTTTGGATAGACTGAAAAAGTGGGGTATAAAAGATAAAAAGAAAAGTATCGATGCACGAATCATTTTTTATGGAGCAGCTGGAACTGGTAAAACGATTACAGCACTCGCCCTTGCTAAATCTTTAAAACGACAAGTTTTGAGTTTTGATTGTAGTAAAATTCTTTCTATGTATGTGGGAGAGAGTGAAAAAAATGTACGAAAGATTTTTGATGATTATAAAGATCTTTGTATCAAAACAAGATCACAACCTATTTTATTACTCAACGAAGCAGATCAGTTTTTAAGTAATCGTATAAGTGGACAAATAAGTGGTAGCGATAAGATGCATAATCAGATGCAAAATATCTTTTTAGAGCAGATAGAAAACTTTGATGGTGTTTTAATCGCAACGACAAATTTATTGGACAATATTGATAAAGCATTTTCAAGACGATTTAACTATAAAATTGAGTTTTTAAAACCAGATGAAAAGAAACGGTTGATACTGTGGGAAAAACTTCTTCCTGAAACACTACCACTTGATAACGATATTGATATGAAAAAATTAGCTTCTGCAAATCTTACTGGTGGGCAAATTGAGCTTGTGATTAAAAATACTGCATATAAATTAGCTATTGTAGATGAACCATTGTTTAAAACTGAAGATTTTGTTGAAGAAATATTGAAAGAAGAAAAAAGTATGTTTGATAAAGATAAAAAAGTAGGTTTTTTATCATAAGTTTGAAAAGAGGTTTTTAAAAAACCTCTTTATCAAAGAAGAAAGATTACAGACCTGTAACGTTTTCTGCTTGTGGTCCTTTTTGACCTTCACCGATCTCAAAAGTCACTTTTTGACCTTCGTTTAATGATGCTCTATCATAACCTGTGTTATTGATTTGTCTGAAGTGTACGAATACATCTTTCCCACCATCTTCTTGTTCTATAAAACCATAACCTTTTTCACTGTTGAACCATTTAACTGTTCCGTTTACTAAATCTGCCATGCAAATTCCTTTTTGTTTAAATACACCTTACTAGTAAGGTGGTTGAAAATCTAATATAAAGTTGTCTTTTATTTAAAATACTATTCAATCGTAACCAAATAACACTTCAAATTTTAAGATGTAACTAGAATCATCTTTCGTTAGTATAAGTATAGCTAAAATTTTCTTGGTTTACTCTGTATAAAAATAAATTATTACATAAGTTTCATTATATTTAATAAAGGGGATTCTGAATGTTACTATATTACACAATATTGAAAGAAATAATCTTAAAACTGTGTAATAATGTAGCTTAAGTTTATTCAGCAGCTCTTGAGTTTTTTTCTTCTATTCCACTCTTACCAAATCTTTTTGTAATTTCTTGCTTAATTCTATCTGGTGAGATATTTTTTGAAGCAAGAGCAACTAAACTATGATAGAGTAAATCAGCACCTTCATAGATGATCTCTTCAGTATCGTTGTCTTTTATAGCAAATGTAAATTCACCAGCTTCTTCAACTATTTTTTTTAGCATAGAGTTTTCTTTGCCTTGTAATAATTTCGCAGTATATGATTTTTTTGGGTCATCATTTTTCTTTTCTAATATAGTATGATATAAAGTATCTACCACACCATAAGCAGCTGTTGTGTCTATCTTTACTTCGCTTGTGATTTTATCTGTTTTAAGATCAGTAAAGAAACAACTTTTTCTTCCTGTATGACACGCTACGCCATTTTGAATCACTTTTAATAATATTGTGTCATTATCACAATCAATTTGAATAGACTGTATCTCTTGTGTATGGTTTGAGCTTTCACCTTTTTTCCAAATTCTTTGTTTGCTTCTACTAAAATAGTGTGCAAAATTTGTTTTAAGTGTGAGTTCGAGTGCTTCTTTGTTCATGTAAGCGAGCATCAATACTTCATTTGTACCACTTTCTTGTGTAATTACAGGAACGAGTCCATCTTCTTGTTTGCTAAAGTCTACTTTTTTAAGTATATTTTCCATTTTGTACCTTTAAAATTGTTGTTTGTATTCTATTCCAAAGCCAGTGATTTCATTTTCATCATCTAATGTGATATTTGGTGTAACTTGCATTGGATCAGATTTTTCTACCTCTTCTATGGTAAGTGGTTTGGGCTGTAGTGAATAGTCGTTTATGTTTGAAGTATAATTTTGTAGAATAGTTTGATTATTGAGCTCGATTTGTGTTCGAGATAAAGTTTCTTCAAGTAAAATAATTTTGGTTTTGAGTTGTTCTGTTTCATTTTTTAACAATGTTATTGTATCTTGGAGATTGTTATTGTGAGTATTACTCGTGCTATTGTCTTTTAAGAGGCTTTTAGTGATGCTATGATAATCAGTCAATTGAAATGATACCATTGCCAAAGCGAGTATAAGTATAAAAAAGATTATATAGTTTATTTTTTGCATATTTTTTATTCATACAGAATAAAAAGGAGTGAACTCCTTTTTATATTATCTGATTGATGAATCTCTTGCTTTGTCTTTTGTGTCTACCCAAATATTTGGAGTAGATCCACCAGGTGTTAAGAATATTTTCGCATCTTTGTTCACTTTAAGTGCGTCATTAAACTTTCCTTGTACTTGAATTTGTTGCATTTTCAATAAGTTAGGAGTCAATGAATTTGCAATAAGTTTATTCGCTTTTGCTTGTGCATTTGCTTCAATCGTTACTGCATCAGCTCGACCTTGTGATTCAATTCTATTTTTATCAGCCTCACCTTTTGCTAAAGCAGCTTTTTTCTCAGCTTCTTGTTTTGCTCGTAATACTTCGTATTTTACTCTTTCTGATTCTTGATTTGCTATTTGAACTCTTTCAATTTGCTCTTTAATCTTTATTGGAAGTCCAATCTCTCTTAATTGAACAGACTCTATAGAAACAGGTCTATCTTGAAGTGCTTCAATTTGTTTTCTAATACCATCTTCTATAAGTACTGCGATTTCATTTCTTTTTGTAGGAAGTTGTTCTGCATTATATTCACCAACAACATTTCTTACAATATTTCTAACTACTGGGTTTACGATTTTATCTTCCCAAGAAAGTCCCCAAGTAGCTATCGTAGATGGTGCTCCAGATGGTAAAAGTTTATATTGAACAGTGATCTCAATAGTTACAGGTAAACCTCTTGCATCAAGAATATTAATTGCTGGATTGATTTTGATTCCACTGTCAAATCCGCTCATTTGTTCTATACTCATGTAGTTAATAAGTCTTACTTTTGTATCAACTGTAATAACTTTTTGAATTACAGGGATAAATAAATGAAAACCAGGTTCTAGTGGAATAGTCTCATACTTACCTGTAGTAACTTTAATACCAACTTCACCAGAGTTAATGATAACATATGGTTTTGTCATAAATAAAGCAATTATAATAATAATGATTGCATAAATCATTCCAGATTGTTTATTGAAATTTTTAAACATTTGTGGCGCTTGAAATGGTGGCTCGTATCCGCCGCCGTTTCCTCCACCTTTGTTGTTATTATTGTTTGATCCGTTATCTGAACCCTTGTTTTGCTGTTGTCTATTCTTGAAATAGTCATTATCTATTGGCATTTCTTTCCTTTTAAATTAATTGTACACATTTTTATATTATTGTGCTTTGTATGGTCTTAAATAACTAACTTAGTTGATATAAGTTAAATATTTAAGGTATTTTTCATTTTTCCCTGCAACAACATCAAAATATGCAGATTGAAGTTTTTCAGTGATTGGTCCACGACTACCAGCACCAATAATACGAGCATCTACATCTTTTACAGGTGTAATTTCAGCGGCTGTTCCTGTCAAGAAACATTCATCACAAATATATACTTCTTCTCTTGTAATTCGTCTTCTTTCTACTTTAATACCCATATCATGAGCTAGATCTATAATAGTAGCTTGAGTGATTGACTTAAGCGCATTATCGCTAGGTGGTGTTACCAACACTCCATTATCAACCATGAAAAATGAAGCACCACTAGCTTCCGCAATATATCCTTGATCATCTCGTAAAAGTGCTTCATCATATCCAGCTTCTACAGCTTCATATTTTGCCATTTGAGAGTTGAGATAGTTCGCTACTGCTTTTGCTTTTCCCATACCTGAAGTGTTTCCACCTCGTGTCATAGAAGAAATTTTAAGTCTGATTCCATTTTTGAGACCATCTTCACCTAAATATGCTCCCCATTTCCATGATGAGATAGAAACTTTAACCGGTGCATCCTTGTGATAAAGACCCATAACTCCATATCCTAAATATACAAGAGGTCTGATGTACGCACCATCAAAAAGTTCATTTTCTTGAAGAAGTTTTATTTGTGCTGCATTAAGTTCTTCTCGTGTGTATGGAACATTTATAAGCGTCATTTTTGAAGAGTCTAAAAGTCTTTGTGTATGTTCATTGAGTTTAAATATCGCACATCTACCATCAACTGTTTTATATGCTTTTGTTCCTTCTATAGCTCCATTTCCATAGTGGAGAGTATGTGTAAGTACATGAACTGTTGCTTCATCCCATGGTGTAAGTTCACCATCCATCCATATATATTTTGCTTTATCCATTTAATTTATCCTCAATTTTATATTTCATTAATTTGATTATTTTACCCAAAAATAGTTTAAAAACGATATAATTCAAAATGAATAGAGAATTGAACATTACAGATATAGAAAAAATATTACGAGAACGAATCGATTGTGATGAGTACACGACACTAAAAAGTATCCCTTCCCCTGAAAATTTTAAAGATATAAAAAAAGCAACCAATAGAATAGTAACTGCAATTAAAAATGAAGAAACGATTAATCTTGTTGGAGATTATGATGTCGATGGAGTTACATCTACTGCTATTATGGTTTCGTTTTTCACGGCACTTGGAATTGAGATCAATCATATTATACCAAACCGATTTGAACATGGATATGGATTGAGTCCAATTATCTTAGAACAGATTTCTGAGGGGATTGTAATCACGGTTGATAATGGTATCAGTGCAGTAGAATCGGCAAAAATTTGTAAAGATCGAGGACTAGATCTTATTATCACAGATCATCATACTGTGGGAGATGTTCTGCCAGTTGCATATGCTATCGTAAATCCAAAACAATCAGATTGTACATTTCCTTTTAAAGAGATCTGTGGGGCACAAGTCGCTTGGTATCTGTGTGCAAATATTAAAAAAGAGCTCAAATTTGAGTACAATCTTATGGAGCTTTTTGATCTGATGAGTTTAGCAATTGTTGCAGATATTATGCCAATGGTTAGTTTAAATAAAACGATGGTAAAAGCTGGATTAAAAGCGTTAGAGAAATCACAAAGACCATCTATTGTTGCATTGAAAAAAAGATATGAGTTAGATACTATTACAGAAGAAGATATAGGATTTAAAATCGCACCTTTGATCAATTGTGCTGGACGAATGGCTGATCCTTCAATCGCATTAGAGTTTTTACTTTCATTTGATGAGTTTGAAGCAAATATGCAGCTAGATTATCTTATCGAACTCAACGAATCACGAAAAGAAGACCAACTTAAAATGTTTACGGAAGCAAAAGAACAAGTGATGGTAGATGATAAAGTAGTGGTCGTAGCCAGTGAAAATTGGAACGAAGGGATTGTAGGAATAGTAGCTTCAAAGCTTTGTGAGAAATACAAAAAACCAGCAATTGTATTTAGTATAAATGGTGATGTTTCAAAAGCAAGTTGTAGAAGTACTGCAGATGTAAACTTGTATGAGTTAGTAAAAAGTTGTAGTTCGTTACTAAATGGTTTTGGTGGACATAAACAAGCTGCTGGATTGAGTATCGATACAGATAAGTTAGAAAACTTTAAAGGGATGATCAATAAAAATAGAGATGATATGGAGACGTTGAGTGAAGATACCAGTACACATAGTTTAGGAGTATTTAATATCTCCAATGTTTCAAGTGCCGTGTATGATCTCATCGAATCATTTCGACCATTTGGAAGTACAAACCCTTATCCTATTTTGACTTTTAAAAATCTAGAGATACTCAATGTTTTTAAAATGGGGAAAAACAAACAGTTTACAAAACTTATTGTAGGAACTACTTTATTAAATATCGAAGTGATTATTTTTGTAGATTTTGAGGATGTGGCTGTTGGAGACACAATTAGCTTCAATGCAAC
>JBASAI010000154.1:0-3885 GCA_049650525.1 Arcobacteraceae bacterium | reverse complement strand
GGTTATGAGGATTAAGAAAAAGGTTTGCTTCTCCATTTGACTGTTTTGTATCATTGTAAAACTCTACAGTTCTTGTAACTGTTGTCCCAACTGCGAGTATCTTTTTATCACTTTGCAAAACTTCTTCGGAACTTTTAGGGATATCATAAAATTCACTATGCATAGGATGATCTAAGATATTGTCTGATTCTACAGGTTTAAATGTACCAGCTCCTACATGTAGGGTAAGATAGTTTGTATGATACTTTTCTTTTAATTCACCCAAGAGTTCAGGTGTAAAGTGTAATGACGCTGTAGGAGCGGCTACTGCTCCATAGTTTTTGGCAAAAAGTGTCTGATAGTTCGTATCATCTGATTTTTCATCTTCTCTTTTGATATAAGGAGGAAGTGGCAAATGTCCGATCTCATTGAGTATCTCAACAAGTGTTAAAAAATCGAGCTCTTTTTCATCTTGAAAAAACTTCACTATTCTTGTACCATCTTCTTGGAGTGCCAGAACTTGTACTATTAAATTTTTTTCAAATGTGATGATATTATCAACGAGTACTTTCCCTCTCATATAGACAAGATATTGGTTATTTGGCAGTGGTTTGTTAAAGAGTAATTCTATTTTACCACCTGTCTCTTTTTTCCCAAATATTCTGGCTTTGATCACTTTAGTGTCATTAAAAAAAACTTCACACTCTTTTGGAATGTAGTTTAGTAAAGAGTGAAAAGTAGTATGTGCGATCTTTTGTGTTTTTCTATCATATACTAAAAGCTTAGCACTATCTGCTGGATTTGCAGGATAGGTTGCGATAAGCTCAGGAGGTAAGATGTAGTCGTAACTTGCTGTTTTTAGTGGATCTTTTATATTATTTTGTTGGTTCATCGATGATCTCTTCTATCTCTTCATCTTCTTCATCTTGAATTTCAGGATTAAATATCTTAGCAATATAAATAGACACACCATATAAAATGATCAATGGTCCAGCCATAAGAAACTGTGTCAATATATCTGGAGGTGTTAGCAGTGCAGATGCTACAAAGATAAGTACAACAGCATATTTAAAAAAGTCTTTTAAAGTTCTATCTGTCACTACCCCGATAATTGCTAGAAAAAATGTAAATACGGGAAGCTCAAAAGCGATTCCAAATCCAAATAATAACTTTGTGAAAAAACTGACATATTTCCCGATACTTGGCATCACAGATACTACAGAGTTACCAAAATTTACTAAAAACTCAAAGCCAAATGGTACAACAATGTAGTAGGCAAATGCTGCTCCAATAAGAAACATAACAGTCGCTCCAACTACAAAAGGAATAATGAGTTTTTTTTCATTTTCATATAATCCAGGTGCTAAAAAGAGCCACATTTGCCATAACATAATAGGAAGAGTCACTAAAAATGCACTAAAAAATGCTACTTTTAATGCCGTAAAAAATGTTTCTTGTACTTCAATAGCAACCATTTGCGATCCTGGTGCTAATACTTCTTCAATAGGAAGCATCATCCACTCTAAAATAGGCTCATATACAGCAAAACAGGCAAAAAATGCTACAAATAATGCAGCACTTGAAATCACAAGTCGTTTTCGTAAATCCGCAATATGTGGTTTTAGGTCAGCTAACATTATGCTTCCTTATCTTGTAAAGATTTTTTTTCTTTTTTAGATTTAAATTGATTCATATCATTTATTGTTTGTTTTGTTAATTCTTCTGTCTTTTCATCTTCTTCTTTAGGTTTCTTTTTTTTACTTGTATCATTTGCAATTTCATCTAACTCAAGTGTTGTGATATTTCTTATGTTGCTTACACTTGATTTGAATTTGTCTGCTTCTTCTTTCATTTGTGAGATGTTGAGCTCATTATCGAGTGTTGATTTTGCATCATCTATACTACTTTTAAATTTTTTAAAGAACTTCACGATATCAACTGCAGCACCAGGAAGCTTTTCAGGACCCAATGCAATAATTGCAACTATTAAAACTAGAAAAATTTCCATAAATCCCATACCAAACATATATATACCTTAATTTCATTATTAGACGAGATTTTACCTTATTTTTGATAAAATTCTACATAAAACGCACAAGGGATGATAAATGACACAGGTATTGATATTTGTTTTGGTTGGTATTGTTTTTTACCTTCTAAATAGAGGATATAAAACGAGCGATTATCAACATATACAAGTTGATGGAAAACAAGAATTTAAAGGTGATTTAAATGATCACGAAGCAGGTCTTTTAGTAGCGATGCTCGCAAAAGTGGCAAAAGCAGATGGAAATGTGAGTGAACTAGAAGCCGAAATACTTAGTCACACTTTTACTGATATCTCAAATCACTTTGAAAATAGTGATTTTGTACGAGAGGAACTCAAAAATATTTATAAAAAAGAGATGAATAGTTTTGACAATACTGTTGATGTCGCCAAAAAATATTTTAATTTAACTCGAAATGAATATCAAAAAAGATTAAAAGTTATGGAATATCTTTTAAATCTTGCATTTATAGATGATGATTTTTCAAAAGCTGAGTTTATGATCACTGAAGATATCGCAAATGCTTTACAGATCAAAAACCCAGACTTTCAAAACTTAATTGCTCGATTTGAACAGTTTTATGCACAAAAACAAAGTTCGAAAAAAGTATCTTTAGAAAATGCGTATGCGATTTTAGGAGCAAATAAAGATGATGATATGAAAGCTATAAAGAAAAAATATAGAGATTTAGTAAAACAAAATCATCCAGATATCATCACAGGGCAGGGTGCTAGCCAATCGATCATCGATGCAGCAACCACAAAACTCCAAGAGATAAATGAAGCCTATGAAATCATCAAAAAGGAACATAAATAATGGCTGATTTTCAGTATTCATACATCGTGTGTACTTGTAAACATGTAACTTTAGGGGAAATCATCTGCTCGATTAAAGACAATGATGCTAAAACGATTGAAGATGTAGGGAACATCACAGATGCTGGAACTGCTTGTGGATGTTGTCGCTCTTCAAATGATGATTATGGTGAGCCAAAAATGTCACTGTATTTAGATCAAATTCTCAATAAGTTTGCCTCATGATAGAAGAGATTAAAAAAGAAGAGCTTACAAAAGAAGAACTCATCGAAGAGATCAAAAGACTGATAAGCGTAGATGGATCAACGACAGAAATCAACCCAAACTATTTAGAGTATTTTACCTTAGAAGAACTTATGGAGATGAAAGCAGGGCTTATTTGTAAAAAAGAAGATATCATCGCCTCAACAGAAGAGTATGTTGATGAGTTGTATGACAAGTTAGCACTTTAATACTTACTAATCAGATTATATTGTAAAAATACCTATTTTTTAAGAACTTCTAATGCTTTGTTTCAAAATAAATAAAGAAAGATTATGTAGTATATGAATGGAAAGTTTGATAAAATAATTTCATATAAAATAATATTACAAGAAAGGCTAAATTGTTTTTTAAAACTTTAAAAAAAGAAATAAATAATCATTTAAAAGATACGATTTATAAAAATGAATATTATATTAATAACAAATATGAGACTCTAGAGAAAATAATCATTGAATGGAGTGCTAATCCTTTTGTACAATCACTTTTATTCACTTTATATTTTTCAATTTTAAGCATTATACTTTATAGTTTAAAAGATATACACTATCTTTCAGCATCATCATCTCATTGGGATAAAGTAGCAAATTTTACAGATATTATTTATGGAAGTCAATTAACTTTAATAGCAATTATTTTTCCATTGGTAATAGGTTTTGTTGGGGTATTAATTAAAGACGATACCGCAAATAAATCACTTTGGAGAATATATAGTAGATATTCAGGATTCCAACTAGTTGGATATAGTAGTCTTTTACTTATATTTTCAATGACATTTATAT
>JBASAI010000153.1:0-2721 GCA_049650525.1 Arcobacteraceae bacterium | reverse complement strand
GTTTCATACTTATCATTATGCCAATAAAGGTCAAAGCCTTTTTTTTCATCAAAAAAACTATAAATAGCATCAGAATATTGTAATAATTCATTTGGAATTTTTATCATACTTTGATAATTTTTAAGTAATGATTCGACATTCATAGATTCAATGTTTAATACCGAATCTTTTTTTTCAAAACTTGCAATTAAATGTTTACATAATCTTCTAGGATCATTTATACTAAAATTACTCCGTTTTTCTAACCAATCAGGACATCCACAGCTCAGTTTAGATAAATCTTTTTTATATTTATTAATATCAACTTCTTCATCTCCAAAACCAACTACAATTTTAAAGCCATTTTCACATTCAATTTCTTCATTACTAGCTTTATATTTTAAATAATTATTTTTTATAAGATTAAAACAGTTATTTAATTCTTGAAATTGTTCAGTAGAGTCATCATTTGGATTTAAATCTGGATGTAACTCTTTTGCTTTAGCCTTATATTTTTTTTGCACATCTTCAAAAGATGTATTGTAATCAACGCCTAAATATCTATAACAATCGTTTAAGTTATTCAATTCTTTTTCCTTGTTCTTCAATATTTAGTAATTTCTGTATTGAAAATCACTTATAAATGCTAAAAACTCATCACCAAAACTTGATGTTTTTGTCCCAAACTATGTATTGGTCTGTCATTATATACAAAACCTTTTGTATATAATTCTTTCGAAATATAAGTAATAAGTTCATTTGAAGAATTTAACTTTAGATAATATTCTTTCCACATACTAATATTATCACCATAATGTTGTTTTGTATTTTTTAATAATTTACTTTGAAGTTCTTCTTCGATAATATTATCCTATACCGCCATTTCAACAATTTCAAAAATATCTTCTAAGTATATTGTTTGGTCACCATCAATACTTTCGCGTAGTTTTTTAGGTATATCATACCATTCATCAATATTAACTGGTTTATATTTTACAAATTGTTCAATTATTAAATCAGATAATATACATCTCCTATCAATAACATATTCTTTAGATATTTCCGTATCTCTAAACTCTCGTAATTTTTCTCTTAATTCCTTATCATCAATTGAGCTAATAACATAAGAAGGTGAAGGTTTTTCTTCTTTTTCTGTATCATTAATAGGGGTATCTATCACTTCTTGAATTAGCGGTTTTTCTATTACTTTTTCTTCAAAATTCAAGGATAACTGATTATCTAATTTTATTTCTAATTGATTATTTAATTTCAATTCTGTTTGTTCTTCTGTAATATTTATTTTCTCTTCTACAAGAGTTTTTTCTTTTTTATGAACTTTAACACTACTATTATTTAATATATTATATTCTCTATGTTCTACAAACTGATTATTAAAAGTTTTATCATCGGAGGCTTTAATTCCCAAAGAATTTAATTTATTAACTAAATCATTAATGCAACCATCAGGATCAATTAAATAATCACTTCCCCAACATCTCCAAAATATCCAACCAACTCTTTCTAAAGTTCTTTGTCTATTCCAATCACTTAACCAATTTTCAGCAGTATGATACCTATCTCCATCAAGTTCTATTGCTAATCTTCTATCTTGACCATCTTCAACAACTAGATCTATAGAATAAGCACCAACACTGACTTGTGGTCTTACTTTATATCCTAAATCATCTAGTCTTTTATAGACATCTCTTTCAAAATCAGAATCACATAATTCTAAACCATCTGTAATATTTTCATACATATTCGGCATTGAATTTTTAAAATGTTGAATAACTTTTAACTTTAAATCGTTAGTATTTTTTAAATCAGTTTCTTCAATACTTCTATATAAATACATTCTATCTCTAGCTCTTGAAAGCGCAACATTAAATCTTTGTTCATTTTCAATTTTTGTCATAGCTGTGCCTTGCCCAACTCCTACAACTAATGATAAAAATATAATATCTTTTTCTTTACCCTGAAAATTACTAGCATCCCCACAAAAAATATTATGTCTTGTATATACTTCTTCACCAATTTCAGCAAGTAACCTAGTTTGTATTGCATATGCTTGTTTTGCACCAATTAAAGATACTACTCCTATACTTCTTTCTTCATATTTTGGATTTAATGTTATTTTTTTAATCTCATCAATGATTGCATCAGCTTCAGAATAATTTACAAAGTTTTTCTCTCTTGTTCCACCTTTTACATAAACATCAATTAAAGGAGGGTCTAATCGTTCTGAAGATTTTGGTATTCTTAAAGGGATTAAATCTTCCGTATAGAACTGCATTGAAAATCTAATAATTGGTTCAACACATCTAAAATGTTCTGTAAGCATTATATGCTGACTAGGGAATATTACTCTAGCTAAATCATAAATTGATGACCCAGGAAGTAATTGTGAAGCATTTGGTTGTTCTCTTAGGAAATTGTGTTTGATTTGTAGTAATGTTTCTTCTTTGATACCAATTACACTAGGACTAACTTGTTTATCATCTCCGACAATTAAAACTTTTTTAGCTCTCATAATTGCAGTAATAGCTCTAATATCTGATTGAGAAGCCTCATCAATAATTACAAGATCAAACATATCAAAATTTGAAGGTAAAGTTTCTGAAATTCTCCATAGAGGCATAATCCAACATGGAATCCCCGCATAACAGTTTTTCATAGCATTTTGTGCATCTTTTTTAAATCTAGGTGCTCTTTTTCCTGTTCCTTTACCGATTTGTCTAATTG
>JBASAI010000152.1:0-2586 GCA_049650525.1 Arcobacteraceae bacterium | reverse complement strand
CAGTTATCATCTCGATTAAATGAAATGGATGAATCTTCAAACACAATATCTTTGGATAAATTATTTCCTGGTGCTATATGTAAGAAGAAATGTCCAAGTTCATGTGCTAATGTAAATCTTTTTCTCTCTTCTATTGTTATTTTCATTGGATTTGACCAAATCAATGGCTCGTCATCTTCTATAGAAATCTTTCCATCAAGTTTTATTTGTTTAAAGTTTGGTTTTACACTATATTTTAATTCTAAATAATCTAAAATTTTTCGTACATCTATAGGAATTCCAAGTTTAAAATCACTTGTCTCTTCTAAAAAGTGTAATAATTTATATGCATCTGTACTTTTGCCTAAAAACTGTAAGTATTTTTTTTTCATTTAATCCCTTCCTTTAAGTAATTTTTGTAATTCTGCAGCCTCAGAGAAATCGTTTTGTTTTTTATTTAATTTAGCATCAATTTTTTTTTCTAAGTTATTTAATTCATTAGTAATTCTATCGTTAATTTTCAAATTTACAGATTCAAAATCGTCTTTTTGCAACTTCGTATGTGTATTAAGCTCTTGAGTAATTAAAATCCTAATTTTTGGTTGTTTGAGAATCTTGTCTAAAACACTTGCTTTGAGATTTTCATTTTCCATCAATGCAATTACGACATCATCAATATTATCTTTAAGTATAGTTTCTTTTTGTCTAGCGAACCAACTTGTGTATGCTATACCTACAATTGTAATAATAACAGTAGAAACGACAACAATAAAAGTTACAAAAACCATAAATGTATTAGCAAGAGATATACTATCAAATGTAGAAGTGGTATTTATTGCATTCATCGTGATGAAGTTTTTCGTATAAACAGAGACGAAAAAAATTGTTATAATTGATAGTATGATTTGAGAAAAAGTTAATCCCAAAATTTTCAATAAAGTCATATTTACATTCCCTCTATTTTTATTATAGTTTTATTGTTTTTGTATTTGCATAGCATTAGTACACATCCTTTTTTTGATATAGTTTAATCTGATAAGTTTTTATCTTCACTATGATTAAGTATACCGAAGATGTATCATAAATCATATAAATTTAAAAAAAATCAAAATGTGCAAGAACTCTTCCAATGATCTCGAACTCTGCTTCATCTTCTTTTTCTATATTTACAGCTGGATGAATATTTGCATTGTCACTATGTAGAGTGATCTCTCCTGTCTTTGGGTTGGATACTATTCTTTTTACAAAGGCTTCACCATAGTAAAACACAGTATAAATCGCACCACTTATGACTGTCGAATTGTCATTTTTAAATGGTGTGACGATGAGTAGCTCTCCCTCTTTTATCGTAGGTTCCATACTATTACCTATGGTATTTACTATGTGAAGATCATTAAACTTGCGTAGTGTTGGCATCTGTTTTTGTAAAAACCTTTTGTCAAAAGTGAGTGGTTTCCATATCTCATCTTCATTTGCTGTAGAACTTGATCCTTGACATGCATAAGTATTTTCATAGTATTTGATATCTACAGCGTTTTCATTTGTTCCTGGTACTAAGTATTTTGAAGGATTCTTTTTTAATTCTCTTTCAGTGATTTTTTCTAGTGATTTTCCTGAATTATCAAAGAGTTCTTGTTCTGTAATATTGAGTGCTTCAGATAAAAAAGAAATAATATTTATCTTTGGGTTTGTTCCATTTTCCCAAGACTTAATATTTTCATATGTAACTTTTTCTCCAGATAATGACTCAACTATTTTGGCAAGTTCTGTCTGCGTAATTTTAGCAATATTTCTAAAATGTTTTAAGTTATCACCAAATGACATAAATTTCCTTTTTATTAATTAGTAATAATATTACCATTATGTTTAGTAACTAAATTACTATAGTTAAGAATGGATTAATAGTAATATAGTTACTATTTCAAAATGAACAATGAATTAGAGTTAAATAGACTTAGAAATATCAATACTAAATCTTTAGCAGCAACAATAAATGTTACTGAAAATATGGCAGGTAAATATAAGCGTGCTCCTTGGGAATACGACATACCGACTTCAAAATCTGTTGCTATAGAAAGAAAGTTTGATATACCTGTTGAATTTTGGGTAAATATCAAATCTTTTATTACTGATAATTCTATCAGTAAACAGTCGACTAGTCTAGTTCAAAAAAAACAAATGAGTAGTGACAATAATTTCGCTGGCGAAATAATATAAAAGGAAAAATATGAATAATTATACTGATAATAAAAGACCAAAAGATACAAACCTTTGTAAAACAATCACAAAAGTTCTTACAAAAGATAGACGAGAAAATGGATATACAAAAGAAGAGCAAGCTATTGAGTTGGGCTTGAGCGTTGGAACTCTTGCAAACAAACTAAAACCTGCAAACACTATCAATGATATTTCTATCTCTGAGTTTGTACATATTTTAGAACTCACAGGAGACTATGAGCCTTTGAAGTATTTGAACACTATGTTTGATCTTGTAGCTATCGAGCAAGAGATAAAAGTCCTTAGTGATGCTAAAAAAGTAGCTTTATTTACTGACAATGCTCAAATGGAAGCAAACGATGTTTTCAGTGTAGCGAAGAGAGCTATATC
>JBASAI010000151.1:0-17615 GCA_049650525.1 Arcobacteraceae bacterium | reverse complement strand
GTTGTGAAAAGTAACTCCCACTTCTAAAATACTGTATAGATTATTTGATGAGCTTTTTTGTCGCTACGCTTCATGGAAAGGTAGGTACAAAGATAGATAAGACTGCAAGCTTAACAAATTTTAGATATTATATTGAAAATACAAAAGATTTAAAAAAAAGCAAGAGTTAATTTCAAAGATGGGAGTTTGATAAAATGAGTTTAAAACAAATTTTTAAACAAATAAAAAAATTCTTAAAATTAGAAGAAAATACAGAAACAATTATTTATTCACCTCCTTCTACTCGTAAAGTTTATCGAGATGTTACAATTGTTGATATTTCATTAAACGAAATGTTAAAATGTATCCAAAATATATCAAATAACAAGCAACATTTCAAAGAAAATGACCGTATATATATTTATTTGGGGTGGAATAATGACAGATTGCACATTATTTATCAGAGAAAAAAACTAAAAAAGAAAAAAAGATCAGAAAATACTATAAAGCTAATAGATTTAGAAAAAAATTGTTTTTATCAAAAGGAAAAGTTTAACGAATATGCTAATAACCTTTTAGAATTAGTAAATAATAAAGAGTTGAAAATACAGAAACGAAAAAATAAAATATTACAAGCTTATTTTAAAACAAATAAAAAAGCTCTATCAAATAAAGACTTAACAATATTTGCTGAGAGTAATTTCATTAAGCGTGGTCAGTGTGATATAAATGCATATAAAGTTTTAAAAACATACAATTTCCCAATGATTAACGGGACGGCAAAATATCATATTTTTAAAAGATTCAGTATAACTGAAAAGGAAACTTCTGGGCATATTTGGAATGTATCTACATATGAAGATGACAATGGAAATATAAAAGAAGAAATTATAGATATATATAACTATATAAAAGATCCAGAAGTGCTTTATTTTGAATACAAAGAAGACTATAAAGCTGATAATAATTTTATAGAAAAAACTATAGCAAGAATATAAAATTTAAAGTTGTATAAAAAGAAAGTAAAAGGGACACGAGAAACGAGAGGGTCTACACAGTAGCAGTTTCAGCTTCACAAAATATACGCCTTGCTTAGCGTAAGCGTGGAGCTCAAAAAAACTCGCTATCAAAAATAATCCATTGACATCAAAATATAAATTTGATATAATTACATTGAAACACGGTAAACGCCTTTTAGATGAATTAGTTACTCATCGTGTAAAGGGAAGTTAAAAAGGGTAGGGATTTATTCCTTACCCTTTTTTTATTAGTGGGAACTTATTAAAGTTAAGCGGTGGAGCTTTTACGAAAGGCTGTTACCGTGAGATTATTATTAATCTGCATAGTGGTTGGATTTATCCTTGTAGTACCACTTTTCTAAAACTACATGAGGGAATTAACTACTCCCTCACTCCAATTTCATAAAAAGAGATTGAATTCAATTCTCAAAATAGAATTTTATTTTTTACGGTAATTTATACGGTAAATTTAATAACTTTCTTATCATTAAACACTTTAAATAAAGGCTTTAATGATAATGATTCAATCCTCCACGACTCCACCAAGAAAACACCCTTGAAATACTTATTAAATGTTAAACTGAAATTTTATACTATCCTTTAATTATTTTAGATGCCTAGGACTTACTAATTTCATCTTTTCGTGCAAGTTCTCTTTGTTCAAGAAGTATTTTAAGCCATTCATCTCTTTTATAATCTAGATTTTGAAAATAGAGCTCATCGGATATAGGTGCATATGTAGTTTCTGAATCAGAATTATTTTTCATATTTTCCATAACTTCTAAGTTTTTTGTATAGGTCTTTTCTTTCTCCATCATTCCATCAATCAACGACATAGCTTCATCTTTTTGCAAAAAAAGTTCTCTAGCTTCTTGTAGGGCTTCTTTTGAAGGAGTTATACTTAAATATAAAGTATCAATCTCTTCAAAAAGTGTTTCTAGTTTTTGCATATCTTCTTTTGATAAAACAGGTTTTTCATATGATGAGACGATATTGTCTTTTCTCTCTTTTATTTTCTTTAGTTCATCAGTTTCTGTAAGATTTGAATACCCATCTTCAAATATTTCGTGGATTCTGTTATCTATTTTATTTACCTCTTCTAAATCACTTTTATTTAGTTTTATTTCAGTTTTTTCTAATAGTGTATTTATCTCTAAAGTGATTTCTTTTTCTTGTTTTAACTCTTCTTCATTAAAGTTTTTTACTGCAAATATTTCATTGAGTTGTACATCAATATGATCAAGTTGAGAAACTAGATTACCAAGTGTTGTAAACTCTATACTTACTTGAGGTCTATTAGTTGGATTGGAAGTAAGTTCCTCTTCATATATCTCATCTCTTCTTTGCTCGATGAGAGAGTCTCTTAATTCAGTCGTGTCATGTGTTTTTGTATAAACATCACTTATCATTATAGTCCTTTGGAATGCAAAAAATCGAGCATTTAAAATAATAAAGTAGTTTACTAAAAAATCCTTAATTGGACTTTTTTATTAGCTGAACATATAAATTCACATATAGTAAAGTTTAATTTGGATAGATTGAGGACAAATGACTGTATATTTTAGTTTTTTTACAAAAGGAATTTTTCATGGTAATAGAAACTGCAACAGTCTTTCCCGATCAAGTTACTATTGGTCAACTTTTACAAAATCTTATTTACGCTTCTGGTGTTGTTGGAGCTATATTCGTAGTCGTTGGACTTCTTTTAATTGATATTGGTGGTACGAAAGCACAGCATGCTTTTAACTCAGGTATTGAAAAGGTTGTCGGCTTTTTTATAGGTTTTACTACTTATTTTTTAATAGGATTTTCTATTTGGGCATCTCAGTATTATATTATGGAAGGTGCTACATTGCTAGATACTATTAAAGATTGGTGGGCGGGTGGTGCACTCGCAAACTCATTAGCACAGCATGTTGATCCTTCAGTATTTCCAGGACTTAACAACTTTCAAATTTTTATTTTTTTCCTAGCAGTTTTTGCTGGCCTTGTTAATGTATTATTACATTTTGCAGTTGCAGAAAGAATGAAAGCATCTGCATATTATATTACCGCATTTTTTGCTACTATTGTGTCTTCTATCCTTAGCTGGATGACATGGGGATCTGTTGGACCATTAACATTATTAGGTTTTCACGACTTTTTTGGTGTTGGTTTTGTATACTTATTTCCTGCTGGAATGGCTATGGTTTTTGTTCCAAAATTAGGAGCTAGACCAGGTATGTTTAAACCACATCCAAAAGTATATGAATATTATCCTCAAAATAATGCAATGATAGCTGTAGGGATTATGACAATATTTGCTGGGTTACCAATGGTTATTTTATCATGTATGTTTTTCTTTGATCCAGGCGCTATGTCTGTTAGCGTAACTATGGCTGATACAAGTGTTGGAATTGCTTTAAATAACTATGCAGCATCATGGGCTGGAGGGGCTATAATGGGTGCAATTATTGCTTATAGAACTCGTAAGTTTAGTTATTTATTGTTTGGTCCTCTTGCTGGTTATGTGGCTGGTGCTGGTGGTTTAGATGTGTATTTTCCATGGGAAATATTTTTAGTTGCTATGGGTTCTGTATTTATTGCCTATATTATTTATGAGTCACTTCAAAAATATGGTATTGACGATCATAAATTACTCCCTTTAATGGGTGGAGTAGGGGCTTATGGTCTTATCATGGTTGGTTTACTAAAAGCAGGTACACCACGAGGTGGTTATATAGGTATTGAAGAGGGAGTTTATGCTTTTCAATCTGGTGAAATTAGTTTACTTATGCAATTAGCAGGAGTTTCTGTTTGTCTTGGTGCTGGTATTATTACCGCTTGGATATTAGCAATAGTTTTTGAAAAAACTATTGGACTTCGTGTATCAGAAGAAGATCAAACTGAAGGGCTAGATAAGGTTCTTTGGGATCTTAATCATAAAGAAAAAACTGACGAAAACTCTGATTCTTAATGTATTCGTGGTGTTATGAGGTTGAGTTCAATTTGGAAGAAATTTACCTGATGACTTAAATATAGCGTATGTTCAAGGTGGATTATCACCTCATATTTAAGAACTTATGTAAATGATGTTAGAGTAGATTAAGTATTTAAATTACTTATGATACAATAAAAAAAATAGGAGATAAAATGTCAAAATTAAAATATGGAGTAGCTTCAATTGCAGTTGCTGCGATGATTATAGGTGGATTACCATATATTGTTAAGAATTCTATCGATACAATTATTGAGAAAGAAAAAAACGAATTAAGCTCAAAAGGGATGGAGCTTAAAGTAATGAGTCACACAGGGTATTTTGAAAGTACACGAAAAATAAATATTGAGTTTACTGACTCTATAAAAATGTTAGATTACATGGCAGAAATAACAAATCTTGATATTGAAACTGTACGGGAGTTGACCAATAATGGTTTGATTTTTTCTGATATCTCATTTAAAGCAATTGTAACAAATTCAAATTTATTTTCACAAACTATTAAAACAAAAATATCATTGGATAAACTCCCTTTAGAGTTGCAAAATAAGATGGAACAAGATAAACAATTGGATAGTTTCATAAAATCTTTACTGTTGAATATTGATTTTGATATGGAAGGAAAAGTGACCTTTGTATCATTAAATGATATTATTATCAAAGAGAATGATGTTGAAGTAAAAGTTATCAAACCTGAGCTTACAATAGCGAAAGATATCTATAATACACGTATTCAAAATATCACATTTAATGTAAATCAAGATGATGAATATACGCTTTTATATTTAGATGATATAAATGATACACTTCGATATACAGATGAGTTTGATTTTGAAGAAAAAGCCAATATTGCAACAATGAAATTTCACTATAAAAATAAATATTCTGGAGCTGATGTACAATACGAAAGTTCAAATAATTTGATCCAAACAAATGCAAATATACAAGAAGAAAATCTTAATGTAAGTCTTGGATATGATATAAATGATCTTGTGTTTCGTATGCAAAGTACTGATACACAAATAGATAAATTTGTATTTAATATTGATTTTAACGAGATCAAAGAAAAACCACTTAGAGTACTCAACGATTCATTTACAAATGAGTATGAGTTTGCAAGAATTTTAGTACCAAATGTACAAGAGATAGTAAATGAGGGTTTTAAAATAAATATAGCTTCAAAGATCAATAACCTTACAAATGTAAATGTTTCGGCAAAAGAGATAGGAATGGATCTAAAATTTGCATTGGCAAAGAATACTCTTGACCAAAATAGTAGAATAGATACAATGATACAATATCTTACAGCAGATGGTCAAATAAGTTTAGATGAAGAGACTGTGGAAAAGATATCGTTTATGTTTCCAGTTGCTCAATATAATACAAATATCAAAAAAGGTATCTCATATTTTGATATCGAATTAAAAGATAATAATCTTATGATAAATGGTATCAAGATACGATAAAATCTGAAATAGTCAGATATTAATAAAAAAGGCTAAAGAGTAAAAACTCTTTAGCCTTTTTAGTTTTTGAAGATAAGAGAATTAGTGATTTGCTAGTTTTACTAACTGATCGATCATCTTATTTGCACTATCATCACTGAGAGGTTTTTCATAAGTTGTCAAAATTTCTCTAGCGATTACATTTGCTCCAAGGTGTTGAAACATGATTCTCATGGCTTGTAAACCTTTTGCTCCACCACCACCTGAGTGCGTTGCAAGTCCTACTACTTTTTCATTAAATGCATCTCTCCAGCTGTCTGTTGCTCTTGAAGTCCACGCCATTGCGTTGTTAAGCACGGGAGGCATTACGCCGTTGTATTCTGGAGCTATGATGATAAATGATTGTAGCGATAAAATCTTTTCTGCTAAATCTTTTGCAATATCAGGGATACCACTTCGTTCCTCTTCCACAGTGCTATACAATGGTAAGTTGAGATCAACAAGATTGATCACAGTTGTATCTACATTTTTAGCTGTTGCTAACTCTTGAATTTTGTCACCTAGTTTTCTATTGTTTGTAGCACTTGCTACGATGATTCCAATTTTTGACATATCTATCCTTTTTTTATAGTGATAATTATAGTTTATTTTTATTTCATTAATGGTAAATGACTGAGTAACTCTTCACAATATTCATATTGTTCTAAAGATTTAAGCCAGTTTTGATTGAGTGCATTGATACCATACTTTGCTCCCAAAACCATACCGATTGCTATTGCTCTTGAAGCGTTGTCACCACCGATCATTGCATTTGCAACAAGTGCTTTATTTAAAGCATTTTCTTGTTTTGAATATTTGAGTATGATATATAAAGCTCCGGGAAGTGTTCCTTCTGTTGGACTGGCTTTCCCCACTCGTATAGGCTCACTTCTTCCTACATCCCAAAGTCGTGCCATCGATGTAAGTGCTAGATCGTCCGAAAATTTTTCATTGTGTAAAGCAGAACTTTCATCAGCCTCTTCTTCAACTTTCAGTATAGCAATTTTTACTTTTTCTTGAATAAACTGGCTACTTTTCACAGCAACAGTCTCAATAGCATCTTGTATTTCCATACCATTAAGCACCTTGTAACTTACACGAGCGAAAAACTCTGCTCCATCTAAGGCTTCATCATTTTTATGAGTAAACATAACTTCTCGTGCAAAATGAGCGATGGTATCCTCATCATCAAAACACGCATAACCAGCAAGATGACGAATAGCCATTGCATTTGAGTAACCACCAACTTGAGCTAGTGGTATATTTTGTTTGATTTGAGAGTATGTTTCTTTTGTCATCGTACAGATCCATGAACCCCAGCTATTCTCAAAGCGATCCATCCAGTGAGGTATCAAACTCTCTAAAGTAAAAACCTCATTTTTTTGTGCAAGAGAGGTAAGGTGTTCTAAAACCAGTATATTATAATCACCATAATCAGTAGTACCACCAGCAGTTTTTCCTGGATGATAGTTTCTTTCACCCCATCCGATACCGTGTGTCTGTCCACCCATCATCTCACCTGGTGACATAAACTTTTCTATATTTTTATCACCATAGGCTTTGTATATTTTTTGTGCATCATATTCGTAGTGTGATCCTAAACATAAAGCATCTCCTACAATACTTGCGTAAAATAAACCTTGAATTTTTTCTTTTTTTGTAGGGGATGGTGTACTCATATGACAGCCTTTTTATTTTGACAAATTTTATCTAAAACTAATTTGTAAAAGTTATAGTTTTTATGTTTAGTTATTTTGTATAAGATTATTTATATCTATCTTTGTTATCATCAGAGTATGAATAATAATTTACAAATGGTATACACTTACCACAACGACACAAAACACGCCCCACAACGATATGCAAAATCGTTAGGATATATGGACTGGGCTACACAACCTGATCCATATAGAAGTTACACAGATACAAAGCAGATCGAACTTCCCTTGTCTTTTGAAAATAATACACCTATTTATAAAGATATTTTTGACATAAATAAAGCAGATATTGCACCTCTATGTTTAGAATCTATTAGTCAGTTTTTTCAGTTTTCATTGGGTTTGGCAGCAGTCAAATCATACGAAGGACAATCTTGGGCATTACGATGTAACGCCTCAAGTGGAAATTTACAGCCAAGTGAATCATATCTTGTATCAAATGATATAGAAGGTATAGATGATGGACTCTATCATTATGGTGTAAAGGATCATCACTTAGAACTCTTAGCAAATGCAAAAGAAAATACTAAACTAGATCTTCCTAAAGACTCTTTTTTAGTGGGTCTTTCTTCTATTGTTTGGAGAGAAGCTTGGAAATATGGTGAACGATCATGGCGATACACACAGCTTGATTGTGGACACGCATATAAAGCACTCGAAATATCCGCTAAGATTTTGGGCTGGCAAATTCAGCTTGTCGATACAAATGATAAAGATATCGCATCACTTATTGGTCTTGATGATACGAAAAGATATGTGCCCGAAGAGAGTGAGCATGCAGATATGCTTTTACTTGTGAGTAAAACTCATGAAAAAGTGAGTGTTGATATTCAAAGTTTGCGAAAAAGTTTACAAGATGAATATGCGGGAAAAGCAAATATTTTAAGTCATAGTAGACATAATTGGGAGATTTTAGAAAAAATAGAAAATGCAGTCAGTACAGAACATAGTAAACAAGTACTTCATTTAAGCACAAATAATAATTTCAGAGAGTGCTTATATGCTTCTAAAGAAGTAGTTTTAAAAAGACGATCAGCGCAAGTGATGAATAAAGACTATGCTACGATCATTCAAAGTCAATTTGAAAATATTTTACAAAGTGTTGTAACAGAAGAAAGAAATCCTGTTAATTTAGTGCTTTTTATCCATAATGTAGAAAACTTAACTCCTGGATTATATATATTATTGGGTGAGAAAGACTCCAAAGACACACTAAGCAGAGCATTTAAAGAAAGTTTTGTGTGGGATAAAATCCAGAGTAATGTCGATAATCTCTATTTACTTGAAGAAGGCGATTTTAAACATACAGCAAAAACAATTTCGTGTAGTCAAGATATTGCAGCTCATGGAGCATTTTCTTTAGGGATGCTTGTGGAGTTTGATAAGCAGCTACAAGAGTATGGAGCTCATAGATATAAAGAGTTGTATTGGCAGTGTGGAGCGATCGGTCAACAGCTTTATCTGGAAGCCACTTCTTTACATTTGAGTGCGACAGGAATAGGGTGCTTTTTAGATGATATTATGCATGATGTTTTGGGACTCAAAAATAGTTTGTATCAATCTTTGTATCATTTCACGATAGGAAGAGGTTTGGTAGATAGTCGACTTACGGATGAGGAACCTTATACAAAATAAGATAAATCTTATTTTGTATAGTGAAGTTTTGAAGTATTAGAAGCCAGTTCTAAAATAGAGTAGGGATATCTTCTTTTCCTGCATATTCAACAGTTGTGATCACACCATCTTTTAATTTATACACTGTGAGTTTTTCCTCTTTGTGTAAAAATCTTGTATCATCTTCTTCTGTGATAAGTAAGATATTATAGTTATACTTTTTCATTTTAGGCATAGCAAATATTTTTGTAATAATTGTAGGCATTCCTGAGATGTCTGCAATAAAAACTGCATTGTTAGCTTCTAAAAAACCAGCTTCTTGTGATGCTAAAAACTCATTGAGGTTAGCAGAAGTGTCTTTTTCAAATGATACGATGATAGTTTTTACATTTGCATCTACAGTATGTTTTTTATCAAACTGATCAGTCATCTCAAAACTTCCTATTGGACTGTTTATATTAAAACTATTTGCAAACAATGCTGTAGCTAGCATCGTTACTGCGAGTATTTTTTTGATCATTTTATTTCCTTGTGTTATAATTTTGTGCGTTGATTTTATCTTTAAATACATAATAACTTTTGCTATTTAGAAACTAATGATATTCTTTAACTTATTTATTATAAATGGACGATCTTACTCAAACAATCTTTTTCTTGTATGGGTAAGTATCATCGTAAAGATAACGATCAAACATAAAAGGCCAATCACCACATCCCATCCAAATTGTTCATACACTAGAGATGGAAGGTAGGATCCCATTGCACCACCGAGATAATAAAAAGTAAGATACATTCCCGCTGTGAGGGACTTTTGTGAGCTTTGCATCGAGTTCGCCAGTCCAGTACTTACGGTATGTACTGTAAACATTCCTAAACAAAAAAGAAAAATGAGTAAAAAAAGTGCAACTATATCTTCAACGATTAAAGAGATAGTTATGAGTAAAAACAATACTAATCCCACAAAAATAGTATGCAGTTCAGTATGAAAATAGTTGATGATTTTTTTCGCATTTAAAGAGACAATAATTCCCATACCATATCCTAAATATAAAAGTGAGATCTGAAACTCTGACACATCACTTGAAAGCTCTTTCATTCTAAAAGGAAGTAAGTTTAACACACCAGAAAAAACAAAAAATGTACAAAACATAATAAGATAAATAGTGGTAAATCGCTTATCTTTTAATATTTTGGTAACATCACTAATTTTTGGTTTTACGACAGTTGCTTCCCCTTCATAGGAGAGCTTTTTGATAAAATATACGGAAACTAAAAGTGCAAAAGAAAGCGAATAAAATACATATTGATAACTAAAATGTGTCGCTATAAATCCAGAAAATATTCTTCCTACAAGCCCTCCTAAAATAGTAGAAGCTACATAAATCGACATATTGAACTTGATATTTTCTTTATCGATGTTTGCTAGCATACTCATCAATGATGTCAAAATAGCAGGAACTACTAATGCTTCGATGATACGAAAAAAGAAAAAAAGTTCATATGTGTCAGCAAGTCCTAAAAATATATTGGTAACAAATAAAATAATTGAGGAAACGATCAGCATCTTTTTTGCGTTTATTTTTTCTAAAATATAGCCATAAAAAATAGGCGATATTGCAAGAGAGAGCATAATTACCGCTGTAAATTGTGAGGCTTGAGTAACTGAGATACCGAATTCAACAGCAAGCAATGGCTGAATAGGTTGTATCGCATACATCACAGATAATATGATGATGATACAATATACGATGATAAGGAGATCTCTTTTTTTCATAGTTTTATTTTACCTTTCTTCTCTTTTTAGAAATCGTGGATTTTTACTATCTGATGCTAAAACACAATCGATCTGATAATCAACCATTTTTTCAAATGGAAGCAAAAAATTATCGAGTGCATTTTGTGAGATAGTTTCTATTTTGTGATGAGTTAGAAGTTCTAAGATACAAAGCGTTGATTCAATTGTGGAGAGGCAGTATTTATTTGGTTGGGTTTTGATTTTGTATGCTGATGCTTTGTTGTGCTCAAAACTGACTTTTGGTAAGCTACTAAGATTTTTACTTACAGCTAAGATTTTATTTGAACAGGGCCAAGTTGAGTCTATGATAAAGATGATGTTTTTTTTGTTTTTTTCTTGTATGGTTTGGTGGTTGAGTTTGATACTATTTTTATCTGGGTACAAAACAAAACAGTTGTTATTTTCATCATTTAAAAGTGCATTTATCTCATCGTGTTGATTGAAATCTATTCCTATATATATTTTTGAGTTAGGAAGTGAAAGATGGGTAAATCTTCCAGTATTATTTTTCGTTTTTTTGAACTCTTTTGGATGCATGATGATGATAAATCGTGTGTTTGTTTCTATTTTTTGAATATATTGGCACATACAGCTTTTTTTTGGACGATAGCACTCATAGCATTTTTCTCGAATCTCTTTTGATGTGAAAGAATTAGGCATTTTTTTTGTTATATCTGTAGATATAAAGTATTGTAATAATAGCTACACAGATAAGTGTAATGGTTACTATTTGAGAAAGATAGGCATTGATAAGCTCTTGATTTTCACCGATGATATATCCTAATGCGACCAAAACAATACTCCAAATCAAAGCTCCTAGTGAGGTATAAAATACAAACACTTTAAGATTCATACGAGATAGTCCAGCAGGGATCGAGATGAGTTGTCTGATACCTGGAATAAGTCTTCCTGTAAATGTAGAGATCGCTCCGTGTTTATCAAAAAACAGTTCCATTTTATCGAGCGTTTCTTTTGAGATAAAAAAATACTTTCCAAATCGAAGTAAAAACTTTCGTCCCATATATAAAGCCCCAAAATAGTTGATCAAAGCGCCAGTAATTGAACCCATCAGAGAGAAAAATAAAATCAAAGAGATATCCATATCTCCCTTTGAAGCGAGATATCCAGCAGGTACAAGTACAATCTCACTAGGAAAGGGTATAAAAGAGCTTTCTATAAACATCAGTAAAAAGATACCCAGATATCCCATCTCAAAAATAGTATCTGTAATAAACTGTGCTATATCGTGTATCATATTTGGATCTTTGTTTTAATTTTATGATGTGATTATAGACTAAAGTTGATTAAGTTCCAATTTTGCTATACTGTTAAAAAATAAAAGGAAATGATATAAAATGCAAGGGACAATTTTAAGTTATACGATACAAACAGGTAAGGGATTAATCTCTGGTAATGATGGTAAAAGATATGAATTTGAAATCAAAAATTGGATTTCAACTACAACTAATCCTAACGCTGGAATTAAAATAGACTTTGAAGTTCAGCAGAGTGAAGCTATAAATATTTATCTTTTACAACAAGCACCACAATACAGTACAAATCAAGACACATCGATTACTGCAATTTTAAGTCTAATATTTGGTATATTGGGACTAACTTCTACTTGGTTCTTTTTTGCAATCCCCTCTATCATGGCTGTTCTTTTTGGGCATGTTGCATTATGGAATATCAATGCCAATCCACAAACAGTTGCAGGAAAAGGTTTGGCAATAGCTGGATTATTACTTGGATATTCAGTTATTTTGATTTATATTTTACTTATAACAGTCTTTATTGGAATACTTAGTTCTTAAAATTAGGGTAAAAAGGATATAATATCGGCTTTAAAAAAAAGGATACAAATGAACGGTTCAATTTTAAGTTTTGATATACAATCAAGTGAAGGTATTATTTCTGCAACAGATGGGAATAGATATACATTTTCTACAGCACAATGGCAATCAAATGATCAACACCCTAAAGCAGGGATGGATGTTGATTTTCAAATAGAAGATGGTAAAGCAACAGGTATTTTTGCTGTTAAAAAAGAGTTAAATATAGAATTACCTGAAGAAGCAAAAGGTATTTTACAACATTATATTAATGCATTTAAAAATTATGCAAATTTTCAAGGTAGAGCAACACGAAGTGCTTTTTGGTACTTTCAATTAGTAAGTTTTATTGTATCTATTTTATTAACAATAATCAGTGCAGGTATTTTATATCCAATTTACTCTTTAGCTGTTTTAATCCCTGCGCTTGCTGTTGGAGCAAGAAGACTTCACGATACAAATAGAAGTGGTTGGTGGCAATTAATTGTGTTGATTCCAATTGTGGGTATTATTGTATTAATTGTATTTTGGGCATCTCAAACTAAAGAAGCACGAAACAGATTTGATATTTAAATTTAATATTAATAAGGGATAACCCTTATTGATATCTCTACTACACAACTACCCTCTTTTTTTCTTATTTTAGTAAACATAAACCATATAATTTTTTTCTAATTTAGATATAATGCATCAAAATAGAAGGAAGAAATTATGGCAAAAGGTAAAAAGACAGTTATTAAAGAGATAAAACGAATCTCAGATGAAATAGTTTCTGTAAATGGTGCAGAATATGTCATCATCGAAGATGAAAAAGATATCGAAAAAGCGATCACTATGAAAATCACATCACATGGAAATAGAATCTTGCGATTTGAAGATACGAAAAAGATGGCTACTATTGATAGAAAAAGAGATATTAGTATCGTTAAATATACTATTTTAGATAAGCATAGAGCATCACGATTTAGAAAATCTTTAGAAAGAAGTATCTTAACAGATGAAGATAAAAAAACAACGATAGCAAATGCAACTTCTCATATAAAAGCGAGAGAAATACTAGATAGCTATAAGAAAAAAGAGGGTAAAAATCATGATAAACAATCAGGAATAACCACTTTTTATATAACAGAAGAAAAAGAATAAAAGGAATACATTGAAAAAAACATATCAATTAACAGCAGAAAATAAAAAACCAGAAAGAGTAGTAGAAGCTATCAAAAATGATATACGAAAATATATCAAAAGAGAAAAAAGAAAAGCATTACCAGAGGGTATGAATGTTTGGAATATGGAGTGTAAATTTGCTCAAAATGATGATACACCAGAAATCATAGCGTTTCAAGATATTATGAAATCGATTGATGGATCAGCAGCAAAAGAGGCTAAAAGTATTTATGTAGAGATCATCTCTATCGCAATTAAAAAAGAGCGAAAAATAGAAGAAGAGATTATAAATGATGAAGTAGTTTCAGATGAAATTATTGAAAAAGAAAAGATAGAAGAAAACGAAGAGAATCAAAATATTGAGCCAAGTAATAACTAAAAATTTTCATCAACAAAATCTTCATAATTCTCGATATGATTTTGAGGCACTTATAAAAAGTTCACCAGAACTAGAACAATATGTATCTTTAAATAAATATGGAGATTTGTCGATAAACTTTTCTTCAAATGATGCTGTTTTAGCTTTAAACAAAGCACTACTCAAATACTTTTATCAAATACAGTGGTCACTGCCTAAAAAATATTTATGTCCACCTATTCCTGGAAGAGTTGATTATATACACTATATTGCTGATTTGTTAACTACTTCAAATGATGGAATTATTCCAAATGCAAAAGCTGTAGTTGGACTAGATATTGGAGTTGGGGCGAATTGCATCTATCCAATTGTTGGAAATAGAAGTTATGGCTGGAAGTTTATAGGAAGTGAGATTGATGAAGTTGCTATTGAAAATGCACAGAACATTATCGCATCAAATGAAGTGTTAAAAAATGATATTCAAATTATCGCACAAACTTCAAAAGAATATATTTTTAAAAATATCATAAACGAAAATGATTCAATAGATTTCACAATCTGTAATCCACCTTTTCATTCATCAAAAAAAGATGCAAAAGAGGGGAGTTTGAGAAAGATACAAAATTTATCTAAGGGTAAAAATAAAAAAGTTACTTTAAATTTTGGCGGACAACACAACGAGCTTTGGTGCGATGGTGGTGAAGTTGCATTTATTTCACAAATGATACAAGAAAGTGTAGAGTATCAAAAAAATTGTTTATGGTTTACGACGCTTGTCTCTAAGAAAGAAAATTTAGAAATGATCTATAAAGAACTAGAAATGATCAACCCAAAACAGATAGAAACAATAGAGATGATTCAAGGGCATAAACAAACACGATTTGTCGCATGGACATTTCATACAGAAAAAGAGCAAAAAGATTGGTTTGAAAATAAGGAGAAAACAAATGAACAATAATCCAAACGATCCACTACACGGTATAACACTCGAAAAAGTTATCAATAAACTTGTCGAATTTTATGGTTGGGAAGAGTTAGGAAAAAAAGTAAATATAAACTGCTTTAATTCTGATCCCTCTGTAAAATCAAGTTTAAAGTTTTTACGAAAAACATACTGGGCAAGACTTAAAGTAGAAAAATTATATTTGAAAACTTTTACGAAAAGCGAGCTATAGTTAGTAAAGAGTAAATTATGCTAAAAGATCTTGAATTTGTACAAAACTATTCAAGATAGGATCATTTATATAGTAGACATCTTCAGCATCTTGAGCTATAAAAACTCTTTCTTTCCATTCTACTAAATCTTGAATGGCTGTTAATACAAGCTTTGAAACCATAGTTTGACTTTGAATCCTATCAAAATCAATCTCGCGAAGTAAAATAACCATAGAATAAACAACTTTACTCAGTTCTTCAAATTCTATGAAAATATATAAAAACTTATTATATGTTTCTAAAATATTTAATATATCGGGGAGCGCTCCTTGCAGATCATTATCCATCATAATACTCATCATAAGCTGGTCGAGTGATAATTCTAAATCATCTAAATCCTCTACATCAAATCCCCAGTCCTCATATAAATCTAGAAACTCTTTTGCATTATGTAGAATATGTCGTTTTTGATAACTACTTACGAGTTCCAGTTCATGTTCTTGTATAGTTGTCGTATCTTCAAGCGTTTCTTCTTCGATCTCTTCTTTTACCTCTTCTATATCTTCAACATTAATGAAATTTTCTATACGATTGATCTCTCTTGTATAATAATTTCTTGAAAAAAATTTCTGAAGTAAAGTTTCTATCTCTTTGTTGTCATAAGGTTTGTAAATATATCTATACACCTTGTGTTTAAGTGCTTGAAATCTATAATGATGATCACCAAGTACAGTTACACCTACGATTTTAGATTGTCTTCCTGGTTTACTTTTGATATATTGTAAAAGTTTTAAACCATCATATTTTTTCGAAGAGATATCTAAAAAAATGATATCAATTTCATGTTGATTAAGAATAGTTACAGTGTCTTGAGGATTTTGAGCGAGAAAAAATTCGAATGTTTCATCTATAGAATCAAAATATGCTTTGATATCTTGTTCTATCGTTTTACTATTTATCAAACTTGCATCAACACTTAATATCTTTTTCATCAACTCTCTTTATTTGCTCTGGGCGATGAGTACATCTTCTATCATTTTATCTAAGTCACCATCTAAAATACCATCTACATTGCTATAGCCTATATTACTTCTTGTGTCTTTTATCTGTTGGTATGGCTGCATTACATATGATCTGATCTGATGTCCCCATCCTATTTCACTTTTTGAAATACCTTGTTTCTCAGCGGCTAATTTTTCGAGCTCTAGTTCATAAAGTCTTGATTTGAGCATCTTCATAGCACTTGCTTTATTTTTATGCTGACTTCTATCGTTTTGACACTGTACTACAATATTTGTTTCGATATGTGTGATTCTGATCGCTGATTCTGTTTTGTTGACATGCTGTCCCCCAGCTCCGCTAGCTCGATAAGTATCAATTCTGATATCTCTTTCTTCAATTTCGATATCGATATTGTCATCAACTTCAGGACTTACCATCACTGAAGCAAATGAAGTATGCCGTTTCGCATTACTATCAAAAGGTGAGATTCTTACAAGACGATGGATACCATTTTCTGTTTTGAGATATCCATAAGCGTTGAGCCCAGAGATGATAAAACTCACATCTTTGATACCTGCTTCATCACCATTTTGATGATCTAGAATTTCTACTTTAAAGCCTTTTCTCTCAGCCCATCGTAAATACATACGGTAGAGCATATTTGCCCAGTCACAAGACTCCGTACCACCTGCACCTGGATGGATTGAAATAATTGCATTACTCGCGTCATCGGTTCCGCTTAGCATCACTTCAATTTCTGTTTGTTGTAAAATCTGTTCTAAAGTTGATGATTCTTCGTATAAAGTTTCTAGTGTATCATCATCTTTCTCTTCAACAGCCATCTCATAAAGATCATTTGCATCTGTGATTGCTTCATTTGCTTTATTAAACTTTGTTAATTTACTTAAGAGTCTGTTTTTTTCTTGTGCTGTTTTTGTTGCGAGTTCTTGATTTGTCCAGAAATCTGGTTGTTGTTCGATCGTTTTTATCTCATCAAGCCGTGTAGTTATTTCTTCAGGTTTTAGAATTAGTTCTATATTTTGAAGCTTTTGATTTAAGTTTTTTAATAGTTGTGTATATTCGTAATTGTCCATAAATATAATTATAGTGTATTAAAGCTAAATTGACTATTTTGATATTTCAAATATCTGTTATCGCATGCTAAAGATGGAAGATTTATATAATTCTTACTCTGATATCCTTGATGAAAATGCCCTTCTATGATCAAATCAACTTTGCAAAGAGAATTATAATTTTTTCTTCTATTATTTACAAATTCTAAAAAATTATTTTGTTTATGGCATATTTTTTTATTCATAAGCTTTTTTTCTACTTTTTTTGAGAGAAAATTATTGATATCAATTGCATTTATCAATTGCATAAAAAAATGATTTCTTATGATTGAAGTATAGAAATTGTACAAAAATGGTGTAAAAATATCTCCATGTGCTAATGCAATCTTTTGTGTACCATATTGTGTATAAATGGGTTGATTTTCTCTTGGGATCACTTTTACAT
>JBASAI010000150.1:0-2444 GCA_049650525.1 Arcobacteraceae bacterium | reverse complement strand
GCTCAAAACAATGCAAAGTTTATTGAAAAACTATTAGATAATAGAAATGACTTTATTGAAGATATTAAAAAAAATAAATATCTTCAAAATAAAATAGAAAATCAATTGAAAATTTTAATAACCAATAATATAAAATATGCATATCTTTTATATAAAGATAAAAATGATACTTTTAGGTTTTTGGTTGATGCTTCTGATCCGAGTGAAAAAGCTTTTTTAAATCAAAAATTTGATGTAGAAAGTCAGGTTTGGTTTGATATTTATAGAGATAAAAAACCAGTGGTTATCAAGCATGAACTTTTACGGGAATTATCATTGAGTTATATTGTTCCTGTTCTAAACAAAGGTGAAGTACAAGTTGTGTTAGCTATAGATTTTTCAATACATAAAATAAAGCATATTAATAATATTATTAAATTAGTTAAAAATGGTATTATTACAATCTTTGTTGTTATTTTGTTATTTATTGTTATTTTAGTTTTGCAAAAAATAAAATATAATAGGGTTAAAAAATCAGCATTTATTGATAAGCTTACAAATGTATATAATAAGAATTATCTTCTAGAGTATCAGGATACTATAAATTTAAATCAATGTATAATTGCTATTGTGGATATTGATCATTTTAAAGAAGTAAATGATGCCTATGGACATGATGTAGGAGATTTTATATTAAAAGAAGCTGCTGCAATAATGAAAGATACTATTCGAATTGCAAATGAAGATATTATCATAAGATTTGGAGGAGAAGAATTTATTTTATTGATAAAAACCTCACAAATAGATAAAGAAGCTCAATTAAAAGTTCTTACTCGAATATTAGAAAATGTTTCTACTTCTAAGTTTTCTATCTCTTCTGGAGAAGATATTAGCATAACAGTATCCATTGGAGTGAACTCGAATCCTAGTAAATCAAAAAACTTTCAAGACGCATTGAAAATAGCTGATCAATCATTGTATTTAGCAAAAAATAGCGGTAGAAATAATATTAAGATAGATAATGAAAATAAACAAGTTTAGAAGATAAGAAGAGTATTTTAGAAGTTACATTGTAAGCAATAAATTACTTACAATGTAAAAAGATTATAAAGCAGTTACATTCTCTGCTTGTGGACCTTTTTCACCATCAGTGATTTCAAAGCTTACTTTTTGACCATCGTCAAGTGATACTCTTCCGTATCCTGAATTGTTTATATTTCTAAAGTGTACAAATACATCTTTCCCACCGTCTTCTTGTTCGATAAAACCGAAACCTTTTTCACTATTGAACCATTTAACTGTTCCGTTTACTAATGTTGCCATTGTAATTCCTTTTGTAATTATTTTACACTATATTTATAAAATATGTGCTAGAAAATCTAATTATGAAGATATCTCTTGGTTTGAATGTACTTATAAAACAGTAAGTTCTCTATATATAAACATGCCAAAGATGAAATCTAAATCATCTCTCATTAGTAAAAGTATATCTGATTATATAATAAAATACAATAGTCTTTCCCTCGATTGGTAAAATTCTTTTAAAATTAAGCAAAAGCAACTTTAAACAAAATAAGATATAATAATACTTATGAGAATAGATAAATTTTTAAATGCAGTAAATATTACGAAAAGAAGAGCGGTTGCTGAAGATATGTTGGCCCATAAAGTTGTTTTTATAAATGGCATATCAGTAAAAAAAGCAAAAGAAGTAAAGATAGATGATATTATAGAGATTAGGTATCTCGAATATTCTGATAAATTCAAAGTACTTCAAATCCCAAAAACAAAATCAACTCCAAAGTCAATGCAAAGTGAATTTGTAACAAAATTATAAAAGGCAATAGATGTTTAATAAAGCAAGATTAAAATTTGATGATATATTTGAGAATAGAAAAACTCCAGAAGAGGTAAGAGCATATCTTATGGAGCTTTATGACAGAGGTGAAACTCCTGATGAGATTGCATCAGCTGCAGCTGCTATGCGAGAACATATGATACCTTTAATCGTAGAACAATCCCTACAAGAACAACTCATCGATAATGTAGGAACAGGTGGAGATAAAAGCTATAGTTTCAATATCTCATCAACGGTTTCAATACTTATGAGTGCTTGTGGTTGTATGGTTGCAAAACATGGGAATAGAAGTGTGACAAGTAAAAGTGGAAGTGCTGATATGCTTGAAGCTTTAGGTTTAAATCTTAATTTTACCCAAGATCAACAACTTTCAATGCTTAAACAAACAGGATTTGTATTCTTATTTGCAAATCAACATCATCCCGCAATGAAGTTTATCACGCCGATACGAAAATCAATTGATCATCGAACAATCTTTAATATTTTAGGACCATTATCAAATCCAGCTAGTGTTCAAAAACAAGTTGTAGGGGTTTTTAGTAAAGAATATGTTCCCAAAATAGCAGAAGCGCTTACGATGCTTGATACAAAAAGAGCAATGGTAGTT
>JBASAI010000149.1:0-2660 GCA_049650525.1 Arcobacteraceae bacterium | reverse complement strand
AACAAAGAGTCTTTTGGGTTGTAGTTTTTAATATTTGTATTCATTAGTATAGTTTGATTTCTACTCGTCTATTCTCTTCTTGACCTGCTTTTGTAGCATTTGAAGCGATTGGTTCTGTAGATGCTTTTCCAAACACAGAGATTTTACTAGAAGAGATACCTTTTTCGATCAGATACTGTCTCATACTTAAAGCTCTTTTTTCAGATAAAATTTGATTACTCTTTTTTGTTCCTTCACTACTTGTATGTCCAAATAGTGTCGCTTTATATTTTGGATACTTATTTAAAAATGCAACCATTTTATTTAACTTTTCAAAAGAATCATTTCTAATATCATAAGAATTAGCATTGTAATAAATTGTTAAATTAAAAAGCTCAGAACATCCATCTGTATTTACAGTATGACCTTTTGGAGTCATCGGACATTTGTCTTTACTATCTATTACTCCATCATGATCACTATCTGCATTTTCTGCTTTTGCGATATATACTGAAAGCATAGCTCTATAGTTTAACTCTCTTGTTTCATCACTAACACCTACATATAAACTATCAAGTCCACCTCTTTGTCTAACGATAATGATATCTTCAGGAATATCATTTTCTTTGAGTTGCTCTTGTACATATTTTGCGTATGAAAGTGCGATCTCTTCGCTTGATTCAATTGTCAAGTCATTTGGATATGTTCTGAACCAAGATGATTGATTTACTTTTTCTGTTTTTGTTTGTACTTGATCTGTATGTCCTATGATTTCTAATGTGAGATTTTCATAGTTTTTTTCATAGTTTTTAATCATAGGGATGATTTCATCTACAAGATAGTCTTGTGATTTATCTGTCACTTCATCTGATGATGAGTTAAAAAACACAGGATTAAATCGTAAGATTGATTCATATTCTTTATTTGTAAACTTACTATCTGTTTTAGCAAATAATTCTTGAGCTTTTTCAGGATTTCCTGAAAGTACTGTATCATTATTTTGAGCAAAAACAAAAGATATACACGATAAAATAAGTAATAATTTTTTCATAACTAGTTTCTCCCTTCTAAAATTTGATTGTTTTTAAGTATTCTTAAAACTGTTTCTTTATTTGTGTCTTCTCTTTCTCTCTCACACCCATATCTCATAATATTTCCAATATCACCATCGCCTATAGTGCTACAGATATCTCTATTGTTTGTGATATTGTCATCGTCACTATCAAGTTTGATAAACTCAGAATCCAAGATATATTTCATTTCATCAGTATTGATATTTACAGCATGTTCGTAACTTGACTGATCACCCATAACTACGGTTACTAGTAAACCCATCGCATCAAGGAGTCTGTATTGCGCAAATAGTTGTTCTGTTTGTGCATTTATCATTTGAGCTCTTGAATTTACTACATCATTTTGTGCAGTTACAAAATCTAAAAGTGATCTTTTCCCAAGATTATATTCTTCTTTATAACTGATAAGTGTCGATTCACTATATTTATTATATTCTTCTAGCTGTGTGATTTGCTCTTGAATGATCTCATACGCTGACCACGAAAGCTCTAACCCTTCGATAACTTGTCTTTGTAAATCTTGATGGATTTGACTTTCTTGGTGCATTTTACTGATCGCTTTTTGTTGTGTTGCTTTGTCTGCTCCACCTCTGTAAAGATTCCAGTTGAGCTGTAATCCTACTCGAAATCTATCATCACTAGAATCAAAACCATTATTATCAGTATCATAATCATGATATAATTGCTCTATTTCAAAATCTATTTTTGGATAAAATCCACTTTTAGATTTTTCATACAATGCTTTCGCACCTTCTAAATTATAGTGACTTACGATCAAAGAAGGATTATTTTTCATCGCATATATAGTAGCAGATTGGATATTTTTTGGCATCTCTACATCGAGTAAAGGAAGATTCATATCCAATACATTTGGTTTTTGACCTAAAATTCTTGCAAAATTAAATTCAGCATCTCGTGTATTGTTTTTTTGCACAATATAGTTTGTTTTAGCCAATGCAAGACCAGCTTTTACTTTCGAAATAGATGATGCTGTATTTAAACCTGCATCATATAAGTTTTGGATATCTTCAAACATTTGTTGATGAAAATCTACACTATCTTTTGCATTTTGTAAAAGTCTATAGTTTTTTACAACATTTAAGTACGCATCAACCATTTGAAAACTCATATCATTTGCTTTTTCAAGATAATGATACGCTGCTGCTAATACTCGTGCTTCTTGATAGTCCACTTTATGTGTTGTATCAAAACCATTAAAAAGGTTTTGTGTAAGCTTCAAAGAATTTTCATAGTATGTGTAATTTACATCTTTTATATCACTATTTAAGTCTCCAGCATCTTTATATCCAATACCTGATCTCAAATCAAGTGTTGGAAGATATTCTGATTCTGAAATCTTTAAATCTTGTTGAGTTGCTCTATAGTTATGTAATCTTTCTTTAATAACAGGGTTCGTCGTCATCACTTCAGATACACTTTCTTTTAATGTAAACGCATGTAATGATGAAGAAAGGATGGTAACACTACTGAGTAGTGCTATATTTGTAAACAATCTTTTACTTTTTATTCGCATAAAATACCTCTTTAATTATAATTTATACGATTATAAATGATAAAAGTATCCTTAATGTATCAATTTAGTAGTTA
>JBASAI010000148.1:0-2560 GCA_049650525.1 Arcobacteraceae bacterium | reverse complement strand
GATTTGTGTTTTTGACTTTTAGATGTGTCTAATTCTTCACTATCTTTAAATTCTTCATTAATTATTTGTCTATCGTTTCCCATATTAAACCTTTTTTTGAATTATCACCTTTAGTGTAGCTAAAAGTGCTTTACAAATTGATTACGAACAGCAAATTAAGCTTTTTTTGGGTAGAATGATATATGAACAAAATAGACTATTTAAAAATGCCCAAAAATATAAAAGAATTAGAACTAACAGAAATACTAGATAATTTATATTTTTATTCATACCACTGTAAATATTTAAAAAAAATTCAGACAAATAATATTGACAAAGAAGATCCACATTATATAAGTACTTATAGTAGTTTTATTGGGGAAGTATATGAAAATGTCATCTATGAATTATTGATAAAGTATGCGATACAAACAGATGAAATCACAAGCTTTATACTCAAAGGTCCACACCAAGATAAATATGAAAATTTAAAAAATGGTTTGATGATCGATAAAAATGCACAGATAGTATACAAAGCTGGATATAAAGATGTAACAGAGTTTGATGCGCTGTTTTTTACAAAAGATAGTGTATGTTTTGTAGAGAGCACCATAGTAAAAACCACTACGAGTCTACGAAAGCGTCTTAAAAAGAAAAAAGCATTATTAGAAGTGTTGTTTCCAGAACTAAACATCACTGCTTTAATTATATTAAGTGAGGGTGCTGTTGGGGTAAATGTTTTTCCAAAGTATTGTAAAGTATGGGTAACAGATGCCTTATCAAATGAAAAATTGATCAATGATTTGATTTATCACAATAGCTCAAAAGGGAAAAAGTTTACAACATATAGCCACAAAAAATTACAACATTCAAAAAATGTAAGTTTGGTTACTTTTAAGTATTTTGATACGATATCATGGATTTTACGAATGGTGCGTAAAAATATTCCAACTATTTTAGATTTTGAGTTTTTGAAAACTCAAAAATTAGAACGGTATTTTGAAATATTTAGTAAATTTTATATTGGGCATGTTGATGCAGAAACATTTGTGCAACTACTCCAATATATGAATATCGAAACTATCTCAGAAGATATTCCACTAAACAACATCCAAGATGATCAAGTTGTAGTAACAATCGAAAAAACAAAAGAGAGTTATGCTCTCATCTATTATATTAAAGTTATTGGTGATAAGCTGAAAAAGCTAGAGCAAAATGGTAAAGTACTCGTAGTTTCAAATAAAGATCCAAAAGGTTTCACCGCTGCTGAAACAAAGTTTACTCGTTATATATTTAAAAAATCTTACAAATTTACGCTAGATGATATAAAAACAATCAAAAGTGTTATAGATTTGCCAGTTACTAATTAAAACTTTGTTATAATGTCATTATTCTAGATGGTTCGGGATTTTCCTATATTTTTGGGTCCGATACTGTTTTTATACGGTTGATTGTAATAATAATTGTGTGTAGTACTTCTCTTCTTTATTTGAAGAAGAGATTGAAACTCCTAATTTTATATTCTTGATTGTAGCACTTTGGCTTTTAGGGCCACCTGTAGGTTAACGGCTATTTGGAATAATATACTTTATACAATCAAACTTTTCAAAATACCTTATCCATTAAACTATTCAATAAAAAAGATGATATAATGCCAAAAAAGCAAGAGGTATAACAATGACAAATGCATATAAAATGTACTTACAAGGCGATAAGTATAGAGTTATTGATGATAAAGAATTTATAAGTATTGCAAAAGATAAAGTATTTCATGATACAGCACTGCAAAAACAATACTCAAATCGTGAAATAAATAAATTGGCAGCTTTAAAAATATTTAATCACCTAGGTAGAAAAATTCTTCCTGTAAATGCAATGTTGATACAAATCAAGGATAATTCTGAACCAATTTTAAAAACTATTGAAAAAATGGAAGAGGATATCGAAAAATTTGTTTTTGAACATATAAAAGAGGATAATGAAGATACTGCTGCTTACTTAAATGGTTCAAAAGAAGCGATGATTAAAATTTTAGAAAAAGATTTAGAGTATGAAGTAGTAGAAGAAAATGAAAGAACACTTGAAGATTTTATTGAAAAAGAAGTTTTTGTAACAACAAAGATTAGCTACAATGCCCATGATATCAAAATAACTCTCACATCAGAAAAATTTCTTTGTAATTTTAATGAAAAAAAAATCTACAAATACCAGTCTACAATGATTGATCAAGATGGGTATCAATTTCACTTTAGAAAGAATGAGCTTTTTGCTACAAAAGATGATGCAATAATACAATCCAAAAAACTTGTAGATGAGCACTATAATCTTCCTATACGAAATAGTAAAATACAAAAGATAATCGTAAGAACAGATGCAGATAACACTATTATTGTATTTTGGCCTGATGTAGTGACTGATAGTGATTATATAATGGCAAATGATATTATCGGGAAATCTGATTTGGCAGGAGATACAAAAACAAGTTTATTGTTTTTTAACGAATGTAAAGATGCGAAACCAAGTCAAGTGATACTCGCTAAAAATGTTATAGAAAAATGTATGAATTTGCAAACTGTTAATG
>JBASAI010000147.1:0-7350 GCA_049650525.1 Arcobacteraceae bacterium | reverse complement strand
TTTGCATTTCGCTGTTTTATACCCCAAGTTGGTTCTGGAAAATAACTATCATTTTTAAATCGAGCTTGTATATGAAAATGCACATGAGGAACATAGTTTCCAAAAGAAGCGATATTTATCTTATCAGCTTGAAAATATTCCAACATCTCTTTTTCAATGATATCTAAACATCTCCAAATCTCATTTTTCGTTTGGGTATCACACGCGCTAAACTCTTTGATGTCTTTTTGTGTTACTACTTTTAGCCATGGGATTTCATGCAGTTCTATCTCAATTTTGATGAGGTCATTGTGGTAAATAATATTTGTATCCATCACACAATCATCTTAATATGCTCATGATCACCCAAAATTTTATACAAATTTTTTCTATCTTCCTCATCTTCTACGATCAACTCAAGAGCATAACTTTTAAATTTTCCCTCTTTGCTTGTCTTTGATGGTTTGATCCCATGCTCTCTATCTTCTAAAACTTCTTTTATGATTTTATTCATATTATGTTCTTGTCGTATCACTAATTTGTATGTCCAATTACATGGATAATCTAGCTCTAATTTGTGTTCGTTTAAATCTATCATCGTTGAAAATCTCCTGTTTTGCCACCTGATTTATGTTCTAGTTGTACATTACTGATAACCATACCTTTGTCGATCGCTTTTACCATATCATAAATAGTTAAAAGTCCTATACTTACACCCGTGAGTGCTTCCATCTCGACACCTGTTTGTCCTGCTAGTTTTGTAGTCACTTTGAGTCTAAATCCTGGCAACTCTGCTAACTCTTCAACATTACAGTTGATGCCACTTAAAAGTAGGGGATGACACATAGGAATAAGTTCAGATGTTTTTTTTGTTCCCATGATGGCTGCTATGACAGCTGTTTGGATCACTGGACCTTTTTTGTTTTCATTTGAGATTACATTGTCATACGCTTTTTGGTTCATAGTGATGATACCACTTGCGATTGCTGTTCGTGTTGTATTTTCTTTTTCAGATACATCGACCATTTTGGGACGATTGTTCTCATCTAAATGCGTTAAATTCATATTTACATCCATATAATTGATTTGTGTACATTATACTTCAAGTAACATTAAGATACTTTTATATATAATCCGCTACAAATTTGAGCAATGACATGCCTAAGAGCAGTCAAATCTATGCAAGAAAGTGGGTGATGAACAAATGCCTGGTATAAAAGTAAAAGAGAGTGAATCTTTCGAAGAAGCTTATAGAAGATTTAAAAAACAATGTGATAGAAGTTTAATCGTTACTGAAACAAGAGCAAGAAGATACTTTGAATCTAACCCTGAAAAGAAAAAGAAACAAAAAATTAACGCTCGTAAAAAAATGTTAAAAAAACTTTATATGTTAAGAAGATATGAGTCTAGACTGTAATCTTTAAACAATAAAACTTTAAGGATAAAAGAGATATTCTTTCATCCTTAATTAGCCGAAGAAAATGCGTCTGTGGCTTAACTGGATATAGCACTGGGTTTCGGCCCCGGTGGTTGCGGGTTCGAATCCTGCCAGGCGTACCACTAAAAAACCCTTATAAACACTACAATTTGAGTAGTTTTTATGAGGGTTTTTTTATTTTCTACAATATCCTTTTTCCACCTATTTTCCATAATACATTGGAAAATTATATTACAACACAAGGAAATTTCTCTTACATGATCAAATTATTACAAATAGGATTTTTTATCTGTTTACTTAGTATTGAGTACTTGGCTACTACGAGTGTATCTATTGTTTTAGTAGAAAACTCTTGGGACAAAGCAAATCATTTTATTGCTTTTTTTGTATTATATATACTACTAGATTTTGGGTTTAAGATATTTACAACTTTAGGTAAAGTGAGTTTATTGGTGTTGTTTGCAGTTCAGATCGAAATAGTGCAATATTTTATGCCGAATCGATATTTTTCTTTGCTTGATGTGTTTGCTGATGGTATTGGGATATTGATAGCTATAGGTGTAATGGCGTTCTATAATAAATATATTAAAGTTAAAGATACTTCTTATAATAGAATATAAAAAATGTTAAACTATTCCTATCCATTATTTCGTCCACCATCAGAAGCTGAAAATCTGATACTACAAGTTACATTGGGATGTAGTCACAATAACTGTAGCTTTTGTAGTATGTACCGATCGAAAAAATATCGAGTAAGAGAGTTAGCAGATATCTTTTCAGATATCGATATTTTGGCTAAAAATTATCCAAATGCGATAAAACTTTTTTTAGCCGATGGCGATGCTCTTTCTCTTGAGTTTCCTTATTTACTGCAAATCTTACACTATATCAAAAAAGCATTTCCTAAAGTAAGAAGAATATCCACTTATGCTTCTACGCAAAATATATTAGCAAAAACAGTAGATGAGCTCAAAGAACTCAAAGAAAATAATCTCAATCTTTTTTATTATGGGATAGAAACAGGCGATGATACGCTTCTTAAAAAGATCACAAAAGGTGTAAAATCACAACAAATCATTGATTCTTTTGATATGGTAAGTGCTGCGAATATAAAAGTATCTGGCACGGTTATTTTGGGATTGGGTGGGAAAGAGTATTCAAAACAGCATATTTTAAATACTGCAAATATGATCAATCAAACAACCATAACTTATCTTTCAACTCTACAGTTAGGACTAGAAGATGATGTAAAAGAGAAGTTTTATAGTCATTTTGAGACTTTTACACATCTTGATGATAAAGAGATACTACAAGAACAACAAGAGTTATTAACCTATCTAAATCCACAAAATAAAGTGATATTCAGATCAAATCACGCTTCAAATGCTCTTCATCTATCTGGAACGCTGCCAAAAGATAAACAGAGACTTTTGACTCAGATAGAAGAGGCTCTAATGCTTGGAGAAGATGCTTTTATACCAAAAGTATTTCGAGGATTTTAAAAGCGTTATATAACTCATCTGTAAAATGATATAATAAAGTTGAGTAAGGAGTGATATATGCAAGTTTTAATAAAAGAAAAGATGTTACTTAAAATCATTAAATACGCTCCGTCACTATTTATAGTATTCTTATCTATGATAAGTGCTTCTTATATTATTGTAGATTATAAATCAAATTTAAAACAAGAATATGCAAGTATAGAAAAAGATTATCTTAGGATAAATAAAGATAAGATCAAATCAAATGTTGAAACAGTCAATCAATATATCAACGCAACTTTGAAAAGTTCTCAAAAAGAGTTAGAAGAGGAGTTGCATCATGCTATGGATGTGGTTTATGAAATAGCGTTGAATATTTATGAAAAGAAAAAAGATATAGCATCTAAAGAGGAGATTATCAACGATATCAAAAATGCTATAGAGACTATTCGATATGAAAACGGCATGGGATATTTTTCTATTCACACAATAGAAGGTATAAATATTTTACATCCTATAAATAGAAGTTTGGAGGGGAAATCAGTACTTAATAGACAAGATATTTATGGAGACTATCCTGTCAAAAAAGCGATAGATATAGCAAAGCAAAAAGGGGAAGGTTTTTTCAGATGGTCCTACTTTAAACCAAATGATAGAACAAAAGAGTTAAAGAAATTTGGAATTGTAAAACTATTTGAACCTTACAATCTTATCATTACTACAGCACTTTTTGATGAAGACTTTCAATCAAAAACAGAAAAGAAGATTTATAGTACTTTGAAAAATTTAGAATATGAAGATAATGGATATATCTTTATCATAAATAATCAAGGTAAAGTGATCCTAACAAAGGATAATATTCCTGCATCAGCATATGAAACATCTATTTTAATGAAAAAAATTAAAAGTTTTGTGAAAAGCACAGAGAAAAGTAAGTTCGTCGACTATAATTTTCATCATTATGAAAATGATATGAAAAAAGAGTATTCAAAAACTTCATTTCTTCAGAAATCTGATAGCTTAGATTGGGTTATTGGAAATGGTTTTGATTTGGATGCGATGAATCTTTTAATTGAAGCAAAATATGAAACATTAAATGAAGAGGTTACTGAATACTTTTATATCCTTATTCTTAGTACCATAATGATAACTATATTGCTTCTTCTTATCTCTTTCTACATATCTTCAATCGTAAAAAGAATGTTTTATACCTATAAAAAACAGCTTTTACAAAAAGAAGTAGAAAAGACAAATAACTATTTTCAAACAATTGTTTCTATGGTTGATTTGATTGAGAAAAGAGACTTATACACAGCAGGTCACTCTCGTAGAGTTGCACAATATTCTGTAGCTATTGCAAAAGCGATGGATTTTAGTTCTGAGGAGATTCAACTTTTGGAGCAAATTGGTTTGCTTCATGATATTGGTAAAATTGCTATTCCTGATTCTATTTTGTTAAAACCTGGTAGATTGACAGAAGAGGAGTTTCATATCATTAAAAGTCATGCTTCAGTTGGATATGATGTAATAGTTCAAATACCTATGTTCAAAAAATTTGCTAATATTATACTTTCTCATCATGAAAGATATGATGGAAGTGGCTATCCAAATGGTTTAAAAGGTACAGAGATACCACTATTGGCTTCTGTTCTTTCAATAGCTGATTCTTTTGATGCAATGACATCAACACGAATTTATAATAAAACAAAAACTGTCAAAGAAGCACTTGAAGAGTTATATAAAGGCAGAGGAGTTCTTTATGATCCAAAAGTTGTAAGCATCGCGATTGAAGTTCTTAAGGATGTTGATATTGAAACTTCTTTACAGGTAAAACAATTACCATCTACACCTATAGAGAAAGAGCGTTTCTCATACTTTTTTAAAGATTCATTAACAAATTTTTCAAATGAAAATTATCTCGATCTTTTATTAAAACAAGACTTACACCAATTCAAATGTGCAAATCTTATACTTGTTCATAACTTTTCTAGCTTTAATGAAAAATATGGTTGGAAAGCTGGAAATAAATTGCTTGTAAAAATAGCAAAAATTATTGAGGAGAGTTATATTGCAGAAAATATTTGTAGATTTCATGGTCCAAATTTTGTTTTACTCAATAGTTATCATGTAGATTTAGATCTTGATATATTAAATAAAAAACTAGACACAGATGAAGTGCATTGTGAAGTGCATCATTTTGATATGGATACTTTTGATGATATTGATATGTTACAAGAGTCTTTAAATAAATAAAAGATACTTAATCAAAAGGTATCAGTCTTTTGTTTAGAGGTTTGATTAATTTTTTAAGAGTATAATTATAGTATATAAAATTATTTTGAAAGATTATAAATGAAATTAAAAATTATAATGGTGTTAATATTTGTGATCTTTTACGGGGTATTTTACTATAAAAATACGCAGATAAAAGATGAACGAATCAATTTGATTCTTGCTGAACAAATAAATATATTGAAAATAAATTATAGTTTAACGATGAGTTATTTTTCGGAAGATGCTAGAAGTATCCGTGATAATCTTGAAAATAATACCAAAGTAATGGAGATATTTTCACAAGCACAAAATGCAACACAGGCAGAAAAAAAGATCTTAAGAGAGGAATTATATAACTATTTAAGCCCTTTATATAAGAGAATGAAAGCAAATGGAGTGTTACAATTTCATTTTGTATTTCCTGACAATAAAACTTTTTTACGAATGCATAAGCCAAGTAAATTTGGAGATGATCTAAGTGGTTTTCGATATACATTTAGACATGCAAATAAAACAAAAAAGACAGTAGAGGGTTTTGAACAAGGAAGAACTATACACTCATTTCGATATGTGTATCCATATTTTGATAAGAAAGGAAAACATTTAGGTGCTATAGGTATTGCCTTATCTTCAAATGCCTTGCAAAATAAACTTAGAAATATCAATAAGATACATTCTCATTTTATAGTAAGAAAAAATATTTTCAATGAAAAACCATGGAAGACAGATCATTTACTACAAGAATATATGCAAAGTATCGAGCATCAAAATTATAAGTTTGCGATAACTGAACATACAAATCATGATAGATTAAAAGAAAGACAAAAAAATCTTATCGAACCTCTTAGAGAAGAGATAGATCTATTAGTAGCATCAAAAAAAGCATTTTCTTTATATGTGATCAAAAATGATACCGCAAAATTGATTACCTTTTTACCAATCAAAAATACCCAAAATACTCAAAATGATGCGTATCTTATTTCGTTTACAGATAATTATATTATTTTTAATCTTATTGAAGATTATTACAAATTCAATACTATTATGTTTATCGGGTTATTATTACTTTTATATTTTATATATATAAATTTAAATTATAAAAATAAAATCAAAGAAAACTATACAACACTAAATAAACTATCAGATAATGTCCCTGGTGCCATTTATCAGTACAGACTCTACCCAGATGGGAAAGTAACTTTCCCTTATGCGAGTGATGGTATTGAGGAGATATATGAATTGCCGCATGATGGTTTGATTGATGATGCTTCCCCTGCATTTAAAATAATATATGCTGATGATTTAGAAAGAATGAAAGTTTCGATTAATGAGTCAGTAAAAACTATGAATGATTGGGATATAGAATATAGAGTAAATTTACCAAAAAAAGGTTTGCGTTGGATCGAGGGACATTCAAAACCAGAAAAATTACCAGATGGAAGTATATTATGGCATGGGTATCTTATTGATATAACAGAGAGAAAAAAGAAAGAAGAGGCTTTAGTATTAAGTAACAAACGCTTTAAAAATACAGAAATAGCTGGAAATATAGGAAGTTGGGAATATAATATTCAGACTCAAAGTTATTGGGGATCTGAACAGGCTAAAGTGATTTTTGGTTTACCAAAAGACTCTTCCAGGTTTACAGCAGAACTGGTTGATAGCTGTAAAGTTGATGCAAAAAAAGTGCAAAAAGCTTTAAGTGACCTTATCGAAAAAAATATTGAATTTAATATAGAATATGAGATGAACCCTGCTGATGGAAGTGCTCGCAAAACAATTGCATCGATTGCAAAAGTGGAATTTGATCACTTAAATAAACCTTTAAAAGTGACAGGATTCATACAAGATATTACACAAAAAGCGATACTCAAAAAAGAACTTGAAGTGGAAAAAAATCGTTTTGCTCTTGCGATTGAAGGTGCAAGAGATGGTTTATGGGATTGGAATTTACGAACGAATCAACTCTTTTTTAGTGAGCGGTATGAAACAATGCTTGGATATGATGTGAGTGATTTATCCACAGATATTGATGCTTGGTTTGACTTAATTCATTTTGATGATAGACAAAGTGTAGAGAATGCGGTACAAGAATATCTCAAGGCAAAAGGGGCAAATGTTTTTGAGACAAGATTTCGACTAAAAACAAAAGATGGTTCATGGCGATGGATTATGGGT
>JBASAI010000146.1:0-2447 GCA_049650525.1 Arcobacteraceae bacterium | reverse complement strand
GACAAAGATAAGGTGAGCCATGAGATATAAATATTGAGGGAAACAATAATGTCCTTTATGATGATAGTAACTAAAAGAGTTAAATTTCTATCTTTTTTAATAATTACGATGTATTATCAAAAAATACATCGTAATAGAATTGTTATTTAAATAGCTTTAAAAAGAGGACTTTTTACTTCCTCTTTATATAAATCTGCTCTTGAGAAAAATTTTTCAGTATGAATATCTTTTTCAAATAATCGACCTTGCATTAAAGAAGTAATACACGCATCACTCATCATAGGGGGCCCACAAAGGTAAGCTTTATGTCCTGTAAATTGATTCTGATATATTTTTTTGGCTACATCATTTGTAAAACCAACTTCACCTGTCCAGCTTTCATTTTTATTATCTGATAAAACAGGAATGTATCGAAAGTTTTCATATTTATCATCTAAATCTCTAAAGAGATTTGCATAATATAATTCCTCTTCATTTCTTGCTCCATGAAATAGAGTTATTGGTAATACACATCCATTTTCTAATTCATCTAAAATCATCGATTTTGGACTAGAAAGTCCAGATCCACCTGCAAAAAATATCATCGGTTTTTGTGCACTTTTTTTAACAAAAAATCTTCCAAAAGGTCCTGTGATTTTTCTTTTGTCTCCAACTTTTACATTGTTATGAATCCAAGGAGTTGCTTCCCCATCTGGAATAATCCCAATATTAAGTTCAATAACTTTTCCAGTACTTGACTGATTTGCTAAAGAAAATGCTCGTGGTTCATCAAATCCTGGCACATGGTAATTTATATATTGTCCAGCTTGAAAATCTATTTCTTCTTCAAGCTCGATCCAAAGACCTAAAATTCTCGGAGTTAACATTTCTCGTTTAATTACAGTTCCCCATATGTCTTTTATAGGGATACTTCTCGCATCTACATCTACATCAATATCAGCTTCAATAACAACATCTTCAACGATAGTAGCCGTACAAGCTAAACAATATCCATCTTCTCTTTCACTTTCCATTAATGCAAACAAAGAAGCATCACCTAAATCAACTTCTCCTTCTAAAACTTCAACTTTACAAGTTCCGCAAAGACCATGATTACAAGCATGAGGAAGATAAACACCTTGTCTTAAAGCAGCATCAAGAAGGGTTTGACCTTCTTGAACATCTACTATATCACCTGTTGGTTCTATTTCTAATTTACAAGCCATTTATGCTCCTACTTTACCTATTAAAGATGGTGTTATAAATTTAATAACTGATTTATGACCAATACCATTTTCTTTTAAACTTTTAGAAAAATCTGGAATAATAATTTCTCCATCAATTTCCCAAATAACCTCTGTTGTATCAAAATCTAAGTGTTCAAAATCAGGTTCAATGTTATATGTTAACGGAATAATGTCTGTTAATAAAGCACCAAAAGGCATCTCGGGAGGTAAAGGAAATGCTCTAGGAGAACAAACTACTCTATGTGCGTGCCAAATTATAAACACTAATTGATTACCATGAAAATTTTCTACTTTATCTTTCATTATGATTGGATATTCTCCAATTGATTGAATTGCCATTTTATTCTCCTATTATTTGTTTTTTAATTTATTCCACATAGCTTCATCTGGTGAACCTACATAGTCCATATTCTCTTGACCCTGTTCAATTTTATACCATTTTAAAACTTCTGGAATAGTTGCTCCTCCACAGTTCCCTTGAAAAATTTGATGTGGGGGAAGCCAAGCTTGAATATATTTTTCAGGTTGGTCTTCAAATATATGTTTACATCCTTTTGAACAAGTATGAAACTTTTCACCATTAAATTCTGAAGTTTCTAGAGTATAAACCTCTGGATTTCCACCTTCTATATCTGTAAAACCTAATGGGATTTGACATACTTGACAAACAAGTGGTAATACTTCAGAATAAAATCTTTCACCTTTATTTTCTAGTTCTATGTATCTTTCAAACATTGGTCTATAGTATTTATCAAAAGTATCAGGATATTTTTCACTTAACCAATTCATTTTTTTCTCATCTGGCATCCATGTATGAAATGCAGCTGCATTTGTGTGATTGTAAAAGATATTCCAAACTTGGTGTGCTAGGTGACCTTTTTCTGCAATCATAGTATTAATTAAATCGGTCGGTGCCTTGATTCCATATTTCTCTAAATCTTTATATAAAGCCATACAATTTTGTTCAATGTATAACTCAACTGCTTCGCCCCAAGATGTTGGAGAATTTGGTAACATATAGTCCATCATCATAGCTACAAGACCCAACATTCTATAACCTCTCCAAAGCCATTTATCCATCCATTTTTGAACAATAGGAACATTATCTGCATCCTGTTCTAGCATAAATTTTATAGCTGAAAGTCCAAGTGTCATATGTCTTGATTCATCACTTTGTGCTGAAAATCCAAATGTTACTGTTGCCATATCACCATTATATGC
>JBASAI010000145.1:0-15538 GCA_049650525.1 Arcobacteraceae bacterium | reverse complement strand
GCTGTTGATGGTGTTGGTGTACAGTTAGTTGTTTTTGATTTTTCATTTATGGGTGGATCTTTAGGGTCAGTTGAGGGTGAAAAAATTGTACGAGCGTGTAATCGTGCGATTGAAAAACAACAAGGTGTGATCATTGTAAGTGCTTCGGGAGGTGCAAGAATGCAAGAGTCAACATATGCATTGATGCAGATGGCAAAAACAAGCGCCGCTTTACGAAAAGTTGATAATGCTGGATTGCCTTTTATCTCTATTTTAACAGATCCTACATTTGGTGGTGTTTCGGCATCATTTGCATTTTTGGGTGATATCATTATGGCTGAACCAGGTGCATTAATCGGTTTTGCAGGAGCAAGAGTTATTAAACAAACTATTGGTAAAGATCTTCCTGATGGTTTTCAAAAAGCAGAGTTTTTACTTGAACACGGAAGTATCGATATGGTAGTTGAACGAAATACTATGAAAAAAACTTTACATGATTTACTAAAACTTTTTAGTAAAGATGTTGCCTAAAAAAATATATGCTTTATGTGATTATCAAACTTTAAAAAAGTTTGATGTGTCGCTTGAAAAATTTCTACAAATTTGTCACTCTTATGATACTGTTTATATACAATATCGAGATAAAATCAACTCTTTAGAGATACAAAAACAAAATATTTTCTATTTAAAATCTCATACAAATATTCCTATTATAATAAATGACAAAATAGAACTTTTGAAATTTGCCGATGGAATACATCTGGGACAAGAAGATATCGCAGCATTTATAGGCGATAGTAAAAAAACTTCATTACAATTTATACGCAAAAACTATCCCAATAAACTTATCGGTCTTTCTACCCACAATGAGATGGAGATCCTTGAAGCAAATAATTTAGATCTTGATTATATTGGACTCGGAGCATATAGAGCTACTGATACAAAAGATGTCAAAAATCATCTTGGAGAAAAGATAAGCTATCTCGCAAAAATGTCAAAACATCCTGTTGGAGCAATTGGTGGAGTGCAATTAGATGATAAGATTGAATATATTAGCTTTAATGTAATAGCCAGTGGATTATTGCAATGCAATAAGAAGTACATATTTCAGGAAAATAAAAATGCTAAAAAAAATAGATAAAATAGATTTGAAACTTATTATTCTTGGATCGATTACCACATTTCTTGTAATTGTACTGGGGATTGGGTATGCTTCTACTATTTTAAAGGAAGAAACTATTGATAATCACTTGATGATTTCAAAGTTAAATGCCTCTTATATTTCAAGTGATATAAATCAAAATCTTGAAAATATAGAATTTTTAGTCAAAAATCTTTCGTCTGTCATTAATTTATCTCAGGATAAAAGTGTTATACATACAAAACTAGTTCAATTGATAAAAAAATCACCTATGATACGCTCAATTAATATTTTAAAGAACAATAAAATTCTTTATAGCTCAAATAGTTTAAATATTGGATTATTAATTGATGATCACAATTTTTTGCCAAAGCCTTTGTTTCATAATAATTCTTTGAGAGTATCAACTCCTTGGATAGGAAGAGATTTTAACTCTGCTGAAGATACTGTTTCTTTAAACATAAAATCAACTAATAATTCGGCTTTTATTCCTATACTTATCCATACTTTTATTGATAAAAAATTAGTGCCTGTTATTGTAAATTTAAATAATGACTATATTCGTAATATTTTTGATAATGTTATTATGATCAATGGACTTGATGTAGAGCTTTTACGATATGACAATATACTTTTAGTTTCAACAAATTTAGAAGAAATACTTGGAAAAACGAAGAAAATGAGTCAACTACTTAGTAATATGGAAAATACACACCAAGATTCAGGAATCATAGAGCAAGATGAAGCAAAATTTATAAGTAGTTTTGCCATAGTGAAAGATTATCCTTTTGTAGTAGGTGTGCATATCAATTATGAAAAAAGTTTATCCGGCTGGAATGAAAAAAGTTACAAGTTTTTTCTTATAACAATTGGAATAGTTGTGATTTGTATTTTTACTGTACTAATTTTAATTTTACTTTATAGAAAAGGGAAAGAAAATGAGATACTAATACATAAACAACAAATTGAAGATCAAGAAAAATTCAAGCATCTCTTTGATGATTCTCATTTTTTAACAGTAGTACTTGATAAAAATGCCAAGATTATTGATATAAATGAAATTGCGAGATCTTTTTTAAATAAGAAAAAAAACCAACTTATTGGATGTAGCTTATGGGAATTAAATACTTGGGAAAAAAAAGAAAAAAAACTTATTCAAAGAATTTTTGAAAAAAATAAAGATATTGATATTCGGCAAGAGATAAATACTTTGGATAAATATAATCAAAAAGCTATTTTCGACATCAGTATTTTTATTATCAATAAAGAAAGTGACGAGTATAAATATATTGCCATTGCTCAAGATATTACAGAAAGAAAGAAAAGAGAAAAGATTCTTCAGCAAGCATATACTGTTTTTAATCACACACGAGACGGTATCGTAATCACAGATGATAGAAGTAATATTATTGATGTTAATAATGCTTTTGAAAATATCACTGGGTATTCTAAAAATGAGATACTGAATAAAAACATTAGAATATTAAAATCAAATATACATAAAAAAGATTTTTATGTTAATATGAGGGAAACACTTGCAAGGGAAGGATTTTGGGAAGGTGAAATTATAAATTTTAGAAAGAATAATGATCTTTTTACAGAATGGCTTACAATCAATAAAGTGATTGATAAGGATACTAAAGTGATAAATTATATTGGTATTTTTAGTGATATTACAACAGAAAAAAATAAAGAAAAACTATTAAAAGAAAAAGAAACTGTTATATACCAACAATCTAAAATGGCATCAATGGGTGAGATGATAGAAAATATCGCACACCAATGGCGACAACCATTATCTATCATCTCAACTGCTGCGACAGGAATGATTGTGCAAAAAGAATATGATCTTCTTTCTGTGGAGGATGAAATCAAGAATCTTAATGCAATTAATGATTCTGCGCAATACCTCTCATCGACGATCGATGACTTTCGAGATTTTATGAGAAAAGATAAAGTAGTTGCACCTTTTGATTTAGCAGATACTATTGCATCTGCTTTGAAACTTATAAGTTCAAAAATAAAAAATAGAAATATAAAAATTATTAATAGATCCCAAAGTCTTATTATCAATGGATTAAAAAATGAGTTTATCCAAGTGTTGATTAATTTACTCAACAATGCACGAGATGCTTTAGAAGAAAGTAGTGTAAAAAAACGGTATATATTTATTGATTCTTATGAAGATGATAATGCGGTGATATTGACTATAAAAGATAATGCAGGTGGAATTAAAAGTGAGATTATAAGTAGAATATTTGAACCCTATTATACAACAAAACACCAGTCGCAAGGGACAGGAATAGGTTTGTATATGAGTGATCAAATTATCACAAATCATTTACACGGATCAATAGAGATCGAAAATTCTGAGTTCACATATGAAAATGAAAAGTATATTGGAGCTTGCTTTACAATTAAAATTCCTAAAAGATAATAATTATTACTTAATTAAGTATACTATAATTAAAACAATAGTAAACTTTAATAATTCAAAATTATTATTTTGATAACAAAGTTTTTTTAGGAGTTATTATGAAGAGAGTACATTTAGCAATAAGTGGTTTGTTGTTGGCAAGTTCTACTGCTTTTGGTTCGAGTGATGCTGCTTTGGTACAGCAAGCAAAAGATTATGGGCTTAAGCCTATTCCACAAAGTCAATTGGAGATATTAAAACTTGTTGATAATCCAAAAAATCCAATTACAGAAGCGAAAGTTGAGTTAGGGAAAAAACTCTATTTTGATCCTAGATTATCAAAAAGTAATCTTATCTCATGTAATACATGTCATAATATAGGAATGGGTGGTGCTGATGGTATTGGTGCAGCGATTGGTCACAAATGGACACCAAATCCACACCATTTAAATTCACCAACAGTATATAACTCTGTATTAAATGCTGTACAGTTTTGGGATGGACGAGATCCACATTTAGAAGCGCAAGCACAAGGTCCAATTCAAGCAGGTCCAGAGATGGCATCTCCAAAAGCTTTGGTAGTTGATCGAGTTACATCTATGCCTGCTTATGTATCTGAGTTTGAAGAAGCATATGGTGATGATATAGATATTACTTTTGAGCTTATTACTGACACTATTGCTACATTTGAACGAATTCTAATTACTCCATCAAGATTTGATGCATATTTACATGGTGATGCTGATGCATTAACAAATCCAGAAAAAACTGGATTAAAAGTATTTTTAGATAAAGGTTGTGTTGCCTGTCACACCGATATTGGACTCGGTGGGACAATGCAGCCGTTTGAAATTCACTCTAAGTATAATTATGCAAAAGGTGATTTTAAAGGAAATCAAGCAGGAATGGTAAAAACTCCAACTCTAAGAAATATTGAAGAAACAGCTCCATATTTTCACAATGGAAATATTTGGTCGTTACAAGAAGCAGTAAAAGAGATGGGTTCTGTGCAGTTAGGCTTAGAGATTTCGGATAAAGAGAGTGAGCAAATTGTGGCATTTTTGAAATCACTTACTGGAACAAAACCAGATATTTCATATCCACAATTGCCTGTAATTACAGATAAAACTCCAAAACCAGAGTTTGATTAATATAATATCTTATAATAATCTTAATAAAAGATTATAATTAAATATTATAAAGGATAATAATTATCCTTTAGATATACTTCTACTACATTTACAAAAAGGAGACGAAATGGCTTGCGACACAGGAGCAAAACCAATCGAAGAAGTTGAAACAGTAGTTTCAGAAGAAAATAATATAACAGAAAAAAAGGAAAATAACATGGCATCATCATTAGTATTAAGAAAAGCACCAGAATTTAAAATGGACGCGTACAACGCAAAAACAGGTCACTATCAAGAAGTTTCAAGTGAAGATTACAAAGGGAAATGGTCAGTTGTTTGTTTTTATCCAGCAGACTTTACATTTGTTTGTCCAACAGAAATCGCAGCTATGAATGCAAAATATGACGAATTCCAAGAACTAGGTGTTGAAATTTTAGCTATTTCAACTGATACAAAATTTTCTCACAAAAGATTTGTTGAAACTGAACCATTATTAAAAGGTTTACAACTTACAATTGGGGCTGATTCAACTGGCGCAGTATCACGAGCATTTGGTGTAATGATCGAAGAAGAAGGTATTGCTTTAAGAGGAAGATTTCTTATCAATCCAGAAGGTACAGTAGTAGCTCAAGAGGTTCAAGCTCCATCAGTTGGTAGAAATGTAAATGAATTTTTACGACAAGTTAGAGCGTGGCAACATGCAGAAGCTACAGGTGAGGTTTGTCCAGCAGGATGGGTTCCAGGTAAAAAAACACTTCCAGTAAATACAGATGTAGAACAAATGACTGGTAGAGTTGGAGATTATATCACTATTGAAGAGATTATGTCATAATCTCTTCATAAAGAGGGAACTTTCGTTCCTTCTTTCTCGTTCTTATTTCTCTCGATTTTCTTTTCTCTATCTCATAATTTTTATCATTAGTATCTCAATATTATTATTTCTCAAGTTACAATTAAGCATTTATAAGTAACAATAATAATTAAATAAACTGTGAGACTCTCGACTAATATAAAGAAAAAAGGGTGATGATGTGAAAAAAATAATTAGTATTGATATGATTGGTGAATTTATAGAATTGATAGCAGATTCTGCATTTATCAAAGATACTTCTGGAACATATACTCACTGTAATGGTACTTTTGAAAACTTTATTCATAAAACGAAAAATGAAATAGTTGGAAAAACTGACTACGATCTTTTCCCTAAAAAAAATGCTGATAAATGTTTTGAAGATGATCAAAATGTTCTCAACTCTGAGGATATGATGGATTTTGAAGACTCTGTGATTTTAGAAGATGGAGAAACTATTTATTTTAGAACAACTAAGCAAAAAATAGTGGATCAAAAAAATGGATTTGAAGGCATTTTTACTATTATTAGAGATATAACAAAGATGAAACAATATGAGTTATTGTATGAAGATAATAATGAACTTTTAGAATATATGAATTATGAAACGGATACAAATAAGATTTTAAAGAAAATTATTGATCTATCAGAAAAAAGAAATACAAAAATAAAATGTTTTATCTTACTCTTAGATAAGAGTAAAAACTATTTAAATAAAGGAATTGATCCTCATTTAAGTCTTACACAAAAAGCCGATTTACATTTATGCTGGGCTGAATCTATATTTTCGATGAATAATGAAATTCTGGGTACATTTGAGATGTACAATAATAAGCCAAGTAAACCAAATGATTTTCAGCTTAAACTTATGCATTCATATGCTCATTTAGCTTCTGTAGCAATAGAAAAAGGGTATAAAGAACAGGCATTAAATACTCGAAAACGAAAAATATTGGAAAAAGAACTTGTACGAAAAACAAAAGATTTACGACTTTTTAAACAAGTTGTAGAAAATATCAACTATGGGATAACTATCACAAAAGCAGATGGACGAAATGAGATTTTGTATGTAAACAAAGCATTTGAAAATTTAACTGGTTATACAAAAAAAGAAGTGATAGGGAAAAACTGTAAATTTTTACAACAAGAGGATACCAAACAGGAATCAATATCCACAATTAAGAATGGAATAAAAAATAATAAAAAAACACAAATAGAACTTCGAAATTATAAAAAAGATGGAACGATGTTTTACAATGCGTTGAGTATCTCTCCCGTGTATGATACTGATAACATTCTTACTCATTTTGTTGGTATTCAAAAAGATGTGACGCTTAATAAAAAACAAGAACTTAATGTCATAGAGCAAGCAAAACTAGCATCTATGGGTGAGATGATAGCAAATATTGCACATCAATGGAGACAGCCCTTATCGGTAATTTCGACCGCATCAACAGGAATGCAATTGCAAAAAGAGTATGGTCTTTTAAAAGATATAGAGTTTAATAAAGCTTGTGATGCAATAAATGATAATGTCCAATATCTTTCTCAAACAATTGATGATTTTAAGAGTTTTATAAAAAATGATAGTGTTCAAAAGTATTTTAAAATTGATGAAAATATTCACAAGTTTCTTTCACTTGTAAGTGGCACGATTAAAAGTAGTAATATTCAACTTATTTTAGATTTAGATTCTAGTATTCAGATAAATGGGTATGAAAATGAACTTATTCAATGCTATATGAATATATTTAATAACGCAAAAGATGCACTTGAAGATAGACCTGAAAAATTACTCTTTATTAGTACTTATTTGAAAAAAAATAAAGTAGTGATAAGTATAAAAGATAATGCAGGTGGAATTTCACAGGATATTATTTCTAAAATATTTGAACCTTATTTTACAACAAAACATAAATTTCAAGGAACAGGTTTGGGCTTGCATATGACTTATAACCTTATAGAATCAGGGATGTCTGGAACTATTGAGGTTTTAAATACTACTTATATACATAATCAAAAAGAGTTCCAAGGTGCAAATTTTTTGATCACTTTACCTTTAAATTAGAAAGGAAAATAAGATTTAATAATAGTATTATGAAAATAAGACTAAAATAAATCTATAAATTTTACAGGATTTGATTATGAATGCAATTATAGCAGTACAAGATTTAATAACCCAAAATCGTAATCGAATAAAGATCTTAAAACATCAGCTGGCATCTCACGAGTCAGGTGAAAATAAACTTTCTGTTATGGCAAAAGCTTCTACAGAATTAGGGCTTGAAAAATCTCAAGATGCATTATTGAAAAATGAACTTATTTTAAAAGAACTTAGTAAAAAAGATCTTTTAGAATTGGAAAAAGAACAGCATCTCAAAGAGGCTATTGTTCGAAAAAATTATTACAAATATCAAAAAATTCGAATAAAACGAGATGTAGTGATGGATAATGATCAAAAACTTGAAGCTATGATGATTATCGATGAACTTCCCCATGATATAGACATTGAAGATAATGAGCTATATGCTATTGCTGAGACTACAATAAATTTACACTTAAGAGTACATTCTGCACTGTATGATGAATTTCAAGATATAAAAAACGATTGGAATGAACTTCATAAAGATATTGATTCTAAAAATGTTGATAGACTGGGGATGCTAAATCTTCATATACCCATTTTGGTACTACACTTAACTGTGTTGATATCAAATATAGAAGAAAATATAGAAGAGAATAATTTAGATGATTTTAAAGGATTACCAGCATTTGAAGATTGGTGGATTCATGAGTTATGGATAAATCATCAAGCATATTTTGGATTGTATAAGTGGCGTTCGATTATTGGATCACTTTGTATTACAGCAGATCAAAAAAGAGCGTGGAATATCATTTTTTCAAATTGGGTTTTTATTAAAAAAATGATTAATAGTAAGGGGTCACTTGGGTTCGAATTCAATTTTGCATTTGATACCTTACTTGAAAAATATGTCAATCTGAAAGAAGAATTAACAACAAAAAATCTAATTGTGATGGAAAATATTGTAGAAAAAATTACTGCACAAGAGGATTTTTCAAAGTATAAAACAACACATCAAATAGAAACACCATACTTAAAGTTTAAAAGAGATAAAATTAACTATAAAGAAGAATAAATAGGATAATTAAAATGAATAGACTTTCTGTAATAGTGGTATTTTTTGTTATGTTTTCAACACAACTTATGGGAAAAAAAGATGTACAATGGAATCTTGCTCTTGGTTGGAAAAGTACACTTACTCCTTTGTCTACTCCTGCTTTCAAAATAGCAGAACTTGTAAGTGAAATGACAGATGGAAAGTTTATCATAAAAATAGATGGCTTAGAAAAACACAACAATGAATCAGACTTATTTACCGTAGTTCAAGAAGGTGTGTATCAAATGGCACATACTCGCTCTTCAAATTGGAGTGATTTTGATATAAATACTGTATGGTTTACAGGCATTCCACTGGGAATGACTACAAAAGAACAATATGCTTGGTTTTATCATGGTGGCGGAAAAGCATATATGACAAAAGTATATGATAAATTTGATCTATTAAGTTTTCCTGGAGGTGATTTGGGAAGTCAAATGGGTGGTTGGGTTAATAAAGAGATTAAGACTATTGCTGATTTTGAAGGATTAAATGTCAATACAACAGGAATCACAAGTGAAATACTCTCAATGTATAAAGTCAATATCAAAAAGTTTCCAACAAGTGAAATTCATGATGCTTTCTTGGCGGGTAAACTTGATATGATAGAAGGTACTTCTCCTAGTATGGATACTAAAATGGGATTTCATAAGGTTGCTCCATATTATTATACAAGTTGGAATAAACCAGCGTCTCTCAAACAGTTTTTGGTAAACAAAAAAGCTTTTAATGAATTGCCCAAAAACTATCAGGCAATACTTACAACTGCTATGAAAACTGTAGCATATGATCTTTATTATGAAAATTTTTATGCATCATCTCAAGCTTGGAGTAAAATAAAAGACGAATTTCCAAATATTAAGATTCGGACTCTTCCAATAAATGTTTTAAAAAATATTTCTCGATCTAAAGAACTTATTTTTAAACAATATTCACAAGAAAACCCATTATTTAAAGAAATTTATTCTCATCAAAAAGAGTTTTTACAAAAAGCTAGAGAGTGGACACAACTCGAAGAATTTGGGTATATTAAGGCGATGAATAAACTTTAATCCACTTTTGGGTAAAATCGCGAATATCTTACCACTAGGAAAATCATGTTAAATTTTAAAGAAACTTTTATAGGCTCAAGTGCAAAAAATGATGTTTTATCAGGACTTGTAGTAGCCGTTGCTTTAGTGCCTGAAGCTATTGCATTTTCATTTATCGCACAAGTAAGTCCCATCGTTGGACTTTATGCTGCTGTTATTTTAGGTCTTATTACTGCTATTATGGGTGGAAAACCAGGGATGATTTCTGGGGCTACTGGAGCTGTAGCTATTGTACTTGTGGGACTAAGTATCATGGGGCGAACGATGCTTGAAGCACAAGGTTTATCACCAGATGAGGTGACATTTGGTATTTTACAGCTGATCACTTTGACTGCTATTGTTGCTGGGGTGATACAAGTTTCAATAGGTGTTTTTAAAATGGGTAAATTTATCCGTTTAGTTCCTCAGCCTGCTTTACATGGTTTTGTAAATGGTTTGGCTGTAGTTATTGCATCAAGTCAATTTAAGTTTTTAGAAGGTGCTGATGCATTAATGTACGGTATCATTATAGGAACTATGGCTACCATGTATTTTCTTCCAAAACTTACAAAAGCTATTCCTGCTGGACTTGTAGCAATTATCGTTTTTACAGTTGCTATTTTTTCTACAGGTTTAGAAACAAAACTTGTGGGTGACTTGGCAAATTTGACAGAGTTTAAAGGGATGTTACCAACATTTTCTATCCCTACAACTTTATTTAGTCTTGATGCATTGTTGTTAGTTTTACCATATGCTGTGATTGTGGCACTTGTTGGGGTGATTGAGTCACTGTTAACACTTTCTGTTTTAGATGAGATAAGTGGAAAAAGAGGAAGTGCAAACCAAGAGTGTATTGCTCAAGGTACAGGAAATATCACTTGTGGATTTTTTGGTGCGATGCCAGGATGTGCTATGATTGGACAATCTATAATCAACTACACTTCAGGTGGTTGGGGAAGACTTTCTGGGATCACAGCTGCTCTTACTCTAATGCTTTTGATTGCTACTCTAACTGATATTTTAAATATTATTCCAGTTGCTATTTTAGTAGGGATTATGTTTATGGTTTCTATTGGAACTTTTGAGTGGAGTAGTTTTGCTCGAATTACTAAAATGCCAAAAAGTGATGCATTTGTTTTAGTAACAGTTACTGGTATTACAATTGTAGCTGATTTGGCAATTGCTGTTATTTCTGGGGTGATTATCTCTGCCCTTGTGTTTGCTTGGAAACATGCAAAAGTAACTGCAAAAACACAAAGAGAAGATGATGGAACAAAGATATATAATTTTGATGGACCATTGTTTTTTGGTAGTGTTACTTCGTTTAATGAAGAATTTGATGTCAAGCATGATCCAAAAAATGTAATACTTGATTTTAAAAATGCACGAGTGATGGATATTAGTGGTGTTGAAGCGATTGATGCTATCACAAAAAAATATTCTGAAGAAAATAAAACGATAAAAATACGACATTTAAGTAATGAGTGTAAAGCGATTATGTCTAATGCTGGAAAATTTTGTACTTACGAAGAGGATGATCCTAAATATAAAATAGCGTATGATTATTAGTCACACGCTATTTGGTTACGAAGGTTTGGATCTATTAATAGAGTCCAAACTTTCCTTCAACTTTCATCTTATATAGAACTCTAAAGTTATCATCCATATCATAGAACACTTTAAATGCTCCACCATCTGCTTTTAAATCATTGAGGGCATCTTCAATATCCATTGGTTTATATGATTTAAGTCTTAATGGAACAATTTCATCGTCGAGTTTTTCTAACTCTTTAGCAATCAAATCTTCTTCTTGAGAAATAACTACTTCTGTAAGTTTTGTAGCATCATGAGCTTTTATCTTATCAGCGTGTCTTCGTAGTATTTTATTTACTCTATCAGTAGCTATATCAATAGCTGCGTGAATATCTTTATCTTTTTGTTTTACAACAACTGTATCAATATTTGCAATGTTTAGTACATACTCAAAAGCGATTGAGTTTTTACCGTTTTTTTGCTCTTGCGAAATAATAGCATTTACAGAAATCATATCTAAATTATATTTTTTAAATGTTTCTATTGTACTTTCTATATGTGACTTTAACTCATCAGTTAGCGTAACATGTCTTCCTACTATACTTGTATTCATATTGTACTCCTAGTATTTAAGTGACTAATTAACAATCAAATTAACTAATCATCTATACAAAGTTTATCATACTAAACATAAAGTTTTATTAATTATTTTTGATTTAGGCAAAAAATTAATTAACAAAATGCAATGAAATTACAAAAGTAGACAGTTTTATACTATAATCTCTGATATATAAAAATAATAAATCTAGGAATCATTATGGCGAAAAAAAAATCATCTATCTTTGAGTGTCAACATTGTGGAGAGCAAAGTATAAAATGGCTTGGAAAATGTCCTAGTTGTGGAGGATGGGATAGTTTTATTGAACTTTCAAGCGAACAGCAAGAAGTGGTAAAGAAAATTGCAAAAGCATCGTCACAAGCTTCAAAAGCGACACCAATTACACAAATAGAACAAGACAATATTACACGGTTTTCCACACATAATGATGAGTTTGATTTAGTGTTAGGAGGGGGAATAGTTCCTGGTGGATTGACACTTATAGGTGGAAGTCCAGGAGTTGGAAAATCAACACTTTTACTTAAAATCGCTGGAAATTTAGCAAAAAGTGGTAAAAAAGTTTTATATGTATCAGGGGAAGAGAGTGCTGGTCAGATCAAAATGCGAGCCACACGACTCGATGCAAATGAAGAAAAACTCTATCTACTTTCAGAGATCTCACTTGAAGCGATTCAAGATGAGCTTTTACGAGAAGATTATGAGATCGCTATTATTGACTCTATTCAAACGATATATAGTGATAAACTCACATCAGCACCAGGTAGTGTTTCACAGGTGCGTGAGATCACATTTGAACTTATGAGAAAAGCAAAAGAGTCAGATATCGCTATGTTTATCATCGGTCACATCACAAAAGATGGAAGTATCGCAGGTCCTAGAGTGTTGGAGCATATGGTGGATACTGTTTTGTACTTTGAAGGGGAAAGCTCAAAAGAGATCAGAATGCTTCGTGGGTTTAAAAATAGATTTGGAAGTACGAGTGAAATCGGAATATTTGAGATGACACAAAATGGGCTCGAAAGTGCCAAAGATATCAATAGACGATTTTTTGACTCAACTAAAAATCAAAGTGGAAGTTGTCTCACTGTTGCAGTTGAAGGAAGTCGAGCTTTGATACTTGAAGTACAAGCACTTGTAACAGAATCAACTTATCCAAATCCAAAAAGAAGTGCTACAGGATTTGATACGAATCGACTCAATATGCTTTTAGCACTTTTAGAAAAAAAGCTTGATCTTCCACTCAATTCTTATGATGTGTATATCAATATAAGTGGTGGAATCAAAGTGAAAGAGAGTTCTTGTGATCTAGCTGTTGTTGCTGCAATCATAAGTAGCTTTAGAAATCGTCCTATTTCAAAAGAATCTATCTTTATAGGAGAGGTGAGTTTGACAGGTGAGATAAAAGATGTCTACAGTATGGAAACTAGACTAAAAGAAGCAGCATCTCAAGGGATCACAAAAGCTATCATAGCACAAAAACCAACACTCAAAACTAATTTAAAATGCTTTGAGGTGGATGAAGTTGTTAAAATGCTTGAATTATTTTAGAGCTTATTTAAGCTAGATTTAATTGACAAAATAGAAAAAATCGTATACAATTCTAGCACTCAAAATAAATGAGTGCTAAACATATTAATAAACTTGAGTAACAGATACTCAAAACTATAATAAAAGGATATATAATGAATTTTCAACCTTTAGGTGATAGAGTACTTTTAAAAGTACAAGAAGTAGAAACAAAAACAGCAAGTGGAATCTACATTCCAGAGAATGCATCTCAAGAAAAACCAACAACTGCACAAGTTGTAGCGATTGGTTCTGAAGTTAAAGGTGTAATCGTAGGTGATACAGTTATTTATACAAAATTTGCACAAAGTGCAGAAGTAAAAATTGATGGTGTAGATTATTTAGTGATGGAAACATCAGAAGTACTTGGTAAATTTGAGGAGACAAAATAATGGCAAAAGAGATATTTTTTAGTGATGATGCAAGAAACAAATTATATAGTGGTGTAAAACAACTAGCAGACGCAGTTAAAGTTACAATGGGTCCAAGAGGAAGAAATGTACTTTTACAAAAATCTTTTGGAAGTCCAACTATTACTAAAGATGGTGTTTCAGTTGCTAGAGAGATCGAACTAGCAGATAGTTTAGAAAATATGGGAGCACAACTTGTAAAAGAGGTTGCTTCAAAAACAAATGATGAAGCAGGTGATGGTACTACAACTGCTACAGTTTTAGCTGAGTCTATTTTTAGAGAAGGTTTAAGAAATGTAACAGCTGGAGCAAATCCAGTACAACTTAAAAGAGGTATGGATAAAGCAAGTGCTTCTATTTTAGAAGAGCTTAAATCGATGTCAAGAGTAGTTGATACAAAAGACCAAATTGCTCAAGTTGCTACTATCTCTGCAAACTCTGATACTCAAATCGGTGATATGATTGCTGAAGCTATGGATAAAGTTGGTAAAGATGGTGTTATCACTGTTGAAGAAGCTAAAGGAATCGAAGATGAGCTTGATGTAGTTGAGGGTATGCAGTTTGATAGAGGATATCTTTCTCCATATTTTGTAACAAATGTAGAAAAAATGACAGCTGAGATGGAAGCACCATTTATTTTACTATGTGAGAAAAAAATATCTTCTCTAAAAGAGCTTTTACCTATTTTAGAAGCAGTAAATCAAACACAAAGACCACTTTTGATCATCGCTGAAGATGTTGATGGAGAAGCTTTATCTACATTAGTTGTAAATAGACTTAGAGGAAGTTTAAATATCTCTGCAGTAAAAGCTCCAGGTTTTGGTGATAGAAGAAAAGCTATGCTTCAAGATATCGCTGTACTTACAGGTGCAACTGTAATCTCAGAAGAGATGGGTATGACTCTTGAAACTGCAACAATGGATGTACTAGGAAATGCTGCAAAAGTTGTGATCGATAAAGATAATACAACTATTGTAGATGGTTCAGGTGTAAAAGAACTCGTAGATGCAAGAATCGGTCAAATTAGAAGTGAGATAGAAAACACTACAAGTGAATACGATAGAGAAAAAGCACAAGAAAGACTTGCAAAACTTTCAGGTGGTGTGGCTGTTATCAAAGTAGGGGCTCCAACTGAAACAGAGATGAAAGAGAAAAAAGATAGAGTTGATGATGCTTTATCTGCTACTCGTGCTGCTGTTGAAGAGGGTATCGTAATCGGTGGTGGTGCTGCTCTTATTAAAGCTGCTCTAAAAGTGAGACATGATCTTGAAGGTGATGAGCAAATTGGTGCGGACATAATTATCAGAGCTGTAACTGCTCCGATGAAACAAATCGCTGCAAATGCTGGCTTTGATGCGGGTGTTGTTGTAAATGAGATCGCTAAAAATACAAATCCAAATATTGGTTTTGATGCAGCAACTGGAACATATGTAGATATGTTTGAAGCAGGTATTGTAGATCCTACAAAAGTAGAAAGAGTTGCGATGCAAAATGCTGTTTCAGTAGCTTCACTTTTACTTACAACAGAAGCCACAGTTTCTGATGTACCAGCTGATAGTGTATCGGCTGCTCCTATGCCAGATATGGGAGGAATGGGTGGAATGGGTGGAATGGGGATGTAATTCCCCCTACACTCTATAAACCC
>JBASAI010000144.1:0-1519 GCA_049650525.1 Arcobacteraceae bacterium | reverse complement strand
ATCCAAGGGCTTTTTGATATTTATGAGCCATTATTAAAGATGAGTGTCGTACAATTTGAAAAATTAGTTAATAATGAAAAAGTAACCTGTTTAATTTGTAAAAACTTACTTACTAGACTTTCACAAAAACATCTTGTGGCATATAAAAAAAGTGTTGGTGAGCTAGAAGATGATGAAAATTATGATCTATTTGAATGGTACTATCGAGCTCGATTAGTGATCGACTATATCAGTGGAATGACAGATGATTATGCACTGTATGAATATCGTGAACTCAATCCATAACACTTAGGAGTTTTAAAGTCCTAAGCATCACAACTTTTGAAGTTAGTGATTAATAATCTCACTTAGAAATTGTTGGGCTCTTTCTGTTTTTGGATTTGCAAAAAAGTTTTCAGGAGTATCTTCTTCTAAAATCATTCCATCAGCCATAAAGACAATTCTATCTGCAACTTCTTTAGCAAAACCCATCTCATGTGTCACACACACAATGGTATAATTTTCATCTGCTAAAGATTTCATAACATCAAGTACTTCACCAATCATCTCAGGATCAAGTGCCGAAGTTGGTTCATCAAATAAAATTACATCTGGCTCCATCGCAAGTGTTCTTGCAATGGCAACTCTTTGTTGTTGACCACCACTTAATTCACCTGGATATTTATCTGCTTGATGTGGAATTTTTACTTTTTCTAATAGTTCCATTCCTAGTTTTTCAGCATCTTTTTTAGACATCTTTTTAACCTGAATAGGTCCAATAGTAATGTTTTCCAAAATAGTTTTATGTGGGAAAAGATTAAAATGTTGAAAAACCATTCCTGTTTGTTGTCTTACTTTATTTATGTTTGTTCGTTTATCAGCTAAATCTTTTCCATCTACGATTAAACTACCACTTGTAAAGTCTTCTAGTTTATTGATACATCGGATCATCGTAGATTTTCCACTACCACTAGGACCACACACTACAACAATTTCACCTCTTTTAACTGAAAAGTTCACATCTTTTAATGCATGAAATTGATCATAATACTTCTCAATATGTTTCATCTCTATTATATTTTCACTCATTGTATACCCTTAACTATTTAATTGTTTTTCTACTGTTTTTTCTAATCTAGTTGCTATTTTACTCAAAGTAAAAGCACATAGAAAATACATGATTGCTATAAAACTCAATATCTCAAAACTCATATAAATACGGTTATTGATAATTGTTGCTGCTCTAAAGAACTCAACTACTCCAATTACATACACTAATGATGTATCTTTAAATAAAGATACAAATTGTGATAAAATTGAAGGGATCATTCTTCTATATGCTTGTGGTAAAATGATATGTATAAATACTTGCCAGCTATTCATCCCTAAAGTTTTTGCAGCTTCAAACTGCCCTTTTGGAATAGAATTTAATCCAGCTCTCACAATCTCCGCAATATGTGCAGATTCAAAAAGAGTAAATGCTATGATTGCAGATGTTAAAGCTGACGAAGTAACCTTAATCCCAAAAAACAATCCAAAG
>JBASAI010000143.1:0-2160 GCA_049650525.1 Arcobacteraceae bacterium | reverse complement strand
GGAATCTACTGTGACAACAAAGAAGCAGGAACATACACTTGTAAACAATGCAACACTCCACTTTTTCATTCAAATTCAAAATTTGACAGTGGCTGTGGCTGGCCTAGTTTTGATGATGCTATCAAAGACAATGTAAAAGAAGTTCCAGATGCAGATGGAAGACGAGTAGAGATCGTATGCAAAACCTGTGGCGGGCATCTAGGACATGTTTTTAAGGGTGAAGGATTCACAGACAAGTCAACAAGACACTGTGTAAACTCTATTTCTGTTAATTTTGAAAAAGAGTAAATCATGAACAATAATATAAAAAGTGCCTATTTTGCAGGTGGATGTTTTTGGGGAGTTGAATACTACTTTGAACATTTAAAAGGTGTGAGTGCTGCTGTAAGTGGTTATATGGGTGGAGCGTTACAAGACCCTACTTATAGAGATGTTTGTAGTGGATTTAGTGGGCATTTGGAAGTTGTTCGTGTTGATTATGATCCTGAAATTGTAAGTTTTGAGCAACTTACACAACTTTTTTTTGAGATACACGACTTTACTCAAACAAATGGACAAGGTCCAGATATTGGTACTCAATACTTAAGTGCGGTTTTTTATAATGATGACGAAGAAAAAAAGGTATCACTCAAACTCATCAATCAACTTACAGAAAAAGGATATACAGTAGCTACAAAGCTTTTATCAGCTGAAGATATACCTTTTTATGAAGCGGAAGAATATCATCAAGACTATTATTTTGTTCACAATAAAACACCTTATTGTCATAGTCATAGAAAAATATTTTAAAACACAACCAAGATTTAAAACTACGATTTCATACTTGGATTTAATTTTAAAAGAATTAAATCTGCGATTATATTTCCTAATAATGTAAGAAAAGCTCCGATGATTAAAATTCCCATTATTACTGGATAGTCTCTACTTAATGCTGATTGAAAAAATAAAAGTCCCATTCCGTCTATTGAAAATATTGTTTCTAAGATCACACTTCCACCGATGATACCCGGAAGACTCAACCCCAAAAGAGTGATCACGGGTGGATATAAATTTGGTAAGATGTAATATCTTAAAATATTTTTATCACTCAATCCACGAGCTTTTGCGAAAAACATATAATCACTTTTTAAAATCTCTAAAGTCAAAGAGCGTATATAAAGTGTCAAACTCCCAATACCACCAAAAATGATGATACTAATAGGTAAAATAAGATGCCAAGCCGTATCGAGATAGTATGCTAAACTATCTTTTTCTATATCACTACTATGAAGTCCTGAAATAGGTAAAATTTCCCAAGTAACAGAAAAAATCAAAACCCCTAAAAGTGCCAAATAAAATGAAGGTAATGAAAAACTCAATAACGAGAGCTGTCCCACAAATCTATCAAAAATACTATTTTTGGATATTGCAGCTTTGATTCCTAAATATAAAGAGAGAAAGAAAACGATTACTAAGCTTATTAGATTGATTGTCAAAGTAATAGGGATCCTTGAAAGGATTTCATCTTTGACCATTGCTCCACTTGCAAAAGAGATACCAAAATCCAATCGTGTCATATTGAGTATCCACGAATAAAATTGTACATACAAAGGCTTATCTAAACCATAAATCTCTTTGAGATGAGCCAATGACTCTTGTGTAATATTTGGATTTAATTCACCACTTGCAAAAAAACTATTTGGCGCTAGATTTATAGCTGTAAAAGATACAATTGAGATAATTAGTAACATTATGAATAAATATACTATTTTTTTTAAAATTAATTTCATAAGAGAATTGTATATAACTTCGTATTAATCAATTATTAACCTTTATAAATATCCTTTTTATCTATTTTTGATATAATTATTCAATATTATATATAAAGGTACAAAATGAAAAATTATCATGAACTTGAAAAGTGTTTGGATTATCAGTTTAATAACAAAGATCTGATAATCGAAGCACTCACGCATAAAAGTTATAAAAAAGTTTTCAATAACGAAAGACTTGAGTATTTAGGCGACGCTGTCTTAAATCTTATCGTTGGAGAATTTTTATTTAATAAATTCCCAAAATCAAATGAAGGGGAACTTTCAAAAATCAGAGCATCATTAGTAAATGAAAAAGGTTTTACTAAACTTGCACTTGCTATTAATTTAGGTGATTATATTTACTTAT
>JBASAI010000142.1:0-2282 GCA_049650525.1 Arcobacteraceae bacterium | reverse complement strand
CTCTTACACCAGGAGGTAGAAATTCCCAAGATAACTGTGTATTTTTAATATAATCTTCATATGTACTTCCAGAAGGAAATACATTACAAGCATAAATATTTTCTTGCATTAAATTTAAACAAAAAAGTAAGTCCTCTTCAAAGGTTTTACTTTCTCTGTCAAGAACTTCATTGATTTCAAATTTTATTGCAAATTTATCTTTCACAGCAGATACATTATTATATTCTATATTAATTGTCGATAGACGTGGAGCTATACTATCTCTCGGATACTTTTCGTATGGCATATTCACTATATGTGTACGATACGATGATCCATAACTTGGTACTTCCATAGTTCTATAATGTGTTTCCTTAGGTAAGTCATCCCTTACTATTTCATATCCATTCATATTTTTATCTGAATACTTACCTTGGGTTTCAAGAGGCATAATTTCATTTTGAACTATCAAGTTTTCATCATCGAATAATATATTTAAGTGATCTAAATTTTTTTCTAAAATATAATCTTTTGTAAAAGTTTTTAAAACTCCTACTACAATATATCTACTATCAATATTTTTAAGTTTATTATAAATATTTGATGGAACTTTTCTTAAATTCTTTTTTGGCATCTTTTCCCTTTATATAGTAAAATTATATTTCATTACTAAATTCTACTATAACAATATCACAAAACCTGTCACAAAAACAAGAAATTTAAAAATTTAAAGTAATAATATTATTTAATGTTCAAAAATACACACATAATCGTACTGCGTAAATAATACTAAATTATTATGATACTCAACGCAGTACGAAACATCCAATAAGATAAAATTTCAATGACTCTTGACAAAGAATTCAATTTGATGTACAATTTGTCCATCAATAATAATTAATATTGGTAAATTACTAAAAAAGGAATGATTATGAGTTTAAAAGAAAAACTAAATAAATTAGAAAATAAAGGTGAAGAAAGAAAAGTAAATCTTCGTATGCCAAAAAATAAAGTAGATTTATTAGATAAACTAGCTAAACACTTTGGTACCAATACATCAACATTGATTAGAGAAATGATTGATGATGCAATTATTCAATTACAAAGAGAATTAGTTGTACTTGAAAAAGACAATGGTATAGAGGTTACAAAAAATGATGAATCAAAAGAAATGATTACTTATTTGCCATCAGTTATAGAGTTATTTGTACCTGAATTATATAATTATTCTAATAAGCGTGAAGATTTTAGTAGTGATGAAGAGTATGAATCTTTTTATATGAAAGATGCAGAATTATCTGTTAGATATGGTATTAGTGCTGGATTTAGTGGTACTACTCCAATATCCAAAAAGTCAATAGAATTTTATGATAATGATTTTGTAAATGTAGATAGTAAAAAAACAGTTGTCTAGTATTAAATAAGTAGTCCAAAAGAAGAATACTTGGCGGTCTTCTTCTCTTAGACAGTAAATAACCCATCAAAAGGAAATTCAAGTGAATTATACACAATTATTGATTAACACTAATATAGTAATGTCCAAAAAGTATGAGGACGAAAGAAACAAAAACCGTGCGAAGCAACGTTTTTTTGCTTTACCCGCAGTACTCTTGACATATAGTAAAGTAAGTGTCTAACAAATGAAAAATGTAGATGTTGAAAAGCAACTCAATATTTGTTTTTATAAAAAGACTATAGCTAAACGTATTAAGTATTTAAACAATAAAAAAATTATCAATACAAATAGTAAAGATGAGATAAACTTTTCTATCAATGAAGAGAATATGGCTAAACAAGAGCTTATGTGGTACACATATAATCTTATAGCATTAAATGAACAATACTCAAATGATGATTATGTAGCTTTTTTTGTAACGCTTACTCTTGATACACAATTTCATAAATATAAAAGCTATAAAAACAATCATATTAATAACCCAAAATATATAGAATCAAATAGTGTTAATCTATCATACAAAATATTAAATAAGTTTTTTAGAACTATTAGTAAAAACTTTAGAGTAAATAGAAAATATATAAAAGTCACTTTTGCAAAAGTTATTGAACCACATAAAGATAATCTTACCCCTCATTTACATTCTATAGTTTGGATAAAAAAAGAGTACGCAAAAGATTTTGAATCATAGTTATATAAACAAATCAATAAATCTGAAAATATAGGACAATCAAAAATAGAACCCTTAGAAGATGTATCACGAGCTAGTGGATATATATTAAAATATATGCAAAAGAACTTTAAAGAAGATAGTTATAAAAACTATTATGGTTGGAGATTACGACAC
>JBASAI010000141.1:0-2384 GCA_049650525.1 Arcobacteraceae bacterium | reverse complement strand
AAAAACTTCATGAAGAGTATGTAGATAAAGGACTTGCCGTATTGGGTTTTCCTTGTAATCAATTTTTATCACAAGAACCAGGAACAGAAGAAGAGATACAAGAATTTTGTAGTCTAACTTATGGGGTGAAGTTTGATATGTTTAGTAAGATTGATGTAAATGGAGATGATGCACATCCTTTGTATCAGTTTTTAAAAGCAAATTCTGATGGACTGATGAATAGTGATTTTATAAAATGGAACTTTACAAAATTTTTAGTTGATAAAGATGGAAATGTGTTTAATCGATATGCTCCTTCAACAAAACCAGAAGAGATAGAATCAGATATACAAGAATTATTGAAGAAGTAAATTACTATTAATAAACATTTTTTAGCTACCAAAGATTTATGAAATTGATTATAATAAATAAAAAATAGGAGTTTATATGCCACATATAGTATTAGAAAAAGCAAATAGTGTACAAGAGTGTTATGATGCGATTGAGCCAATGGTTCATAAAATCGAAGGTGGTATCTTAAAAATCACTGATAAATATATCAATGCAAAAGCAACTTCAGCATACTTAGAGAGTATTGCTGTAGAAAATGGAAATAGTCAGAATTTTATGATACAGCTCTCAAATAAAGGTGATGCTGTAACGGTAAGACTCCTTCCTCTGACGGATCCTGAAAAAACAAAAGGGGTCAAAACACTTATGGGAATCGTAGCTCATACAATAAAGAAATCTAACAGTGCTATTAGCTACGGCAAAAATAACTTACAAGATTTTTTAGTAGATGAACTATAAAAGACGAGAAAAACTTCAACCTTTAAAAAAAAGAGATTTAGATTTTGAAGAGTTTGATGAAAATAGACTGATTGAAATGGCTTGGCAAGATAGAGTTACTTTTGATACAATATATTTACAATACGGACTCACAGAAAATCAAGTCAAAAACAAAATGAGGAAGCTCATCAGTAAAAAAGCGTATGATAGATGGAGAAAAAGAGTTCACGGAAGAGTGACAAAACATATACAAAAATGTGACCATAAACCCCAAAGGTTTCAAGGACCTTGGTAAAAAAGGATCAAAAATGTTCAAAGAATTATTACATACAAGTGCAGGTGTCGCAGCAATTTTAAAAGAAAAAGTTGAAGAAGAGATGACAAAGCTAGAAGAGAAAGGCAAAATCAAAAAAGACGATGCAAAAGATTTTCTTGAATCATTAGAAAAAAGAGGTAAAGAGGAAGATCAAAAGATCAAAGATCAAATGAAAGCAACTCTAAAAGAGATTATCGATGAGTTAGGTTTGGCTACTAAAGATGATCTTGAGAAGTTAAAAGAGGAACTTAAAAAATAAAAACTTTTTTTAAAACACTCAAATATTATAGACCATTGCGAGTTTATACAATCTTTGCTTTTTTATTGACCATATTTTTAGTGATAAAAAAGAAAGAGAGCTTTTTCTTTTTAAAGCCACTAAGTCCTAAAAAGCTTAAATATGCTTGTATATCTTTAGGGGCTAGTTTTATCAAACTAGCGCAAGTATTAGCCACACGAGCTGACTTTTTTTCCCAAGAGTATCTTGATGAACTCAAAGATTTACACGATCAACTTCCTGCTATGAAAACAAAAGATTTCAAAGCAGTTTTTCAAAGAAGTTTTCCTGACACTCCTTTTAAAAAGTTTGAAGATACTCCTATGGCGTCAGCATCTATTGGGCAAGTGCATATTGGATATCTGCAAGATGATACAAAAGTAGCTGTAAAGCTTAGACGAGTTGATATCAAAGAGCAGGTGTATGCAGATATAGCTATCATCACATTTTTCAATAAAATTTTTCGACCACTTTTTTCATACTATACAAAAAATTCTATAGAAGCAGTTATCATCGAGTTTTCAAAGATGATAAAAGAGGAGATAAGCTTAACCCAAGAGCTCAATAATCTTATAAAATTTCGTTCTGTATATAAAGATAGTGGAGTGAAGTTTCCTTTGCCATATGCTCAGTATTGTTGTGACGAAGCTATTGTGATGAGTTTTGAAGATGGTTTTCGATTTGATGATAAAGAGTCACTTTTAAAACACAATATTGATTTTAAAAAACTCATTGCTACTTTAGTAGACTTTTATACTACACAAATGCTGATCAATGGATACTTTCATGCAGATCCTCATCCTGGAAATTTATTAGTTACTAAAGATGCAGAGTTGGTTTTACTAGATTTTGGAATGGTAAAAACAGTACCAAATGATACACGAGTAGCGATCATAGAGCTTATAAAAGCAGCAAATGAACAAGATTACGAAGGATATATTAGTGCAAATAAACGCCTGGGTACCATTGCATACGAAGCTCCTACAGCACAACTAGCTCTTTTTACACAAAAGATGTTTGAGG
>JBASAI010000140.1:0-2194 GCA_049650525.1 Arcobacteraceae bacterium | reverse complement strand
GTACATAGATTTGTTAGAGATAATGATGGGATATTTGTCGGTACTCCTGAAATAGAAACATTTGCTAATAATTTACATAAAATAAGCAGTTATATATTTGGTGATTTAAATAAGAATAAAGAATATGAGAAAGTCTTAAAAAAAATCATTAAAACTCATGAGGATCCTTTGGAATTGATAAATACTCTTTCAGATGATTTAGATACTGATTTACTGAATATACTTTTAAATAAATATTTACGTAAGAGTTTACCTCAATGAGAAAATTAAAAAAGCCAAGTTTAGAATATTCTATTACAACATCTTTATATTTGGATGAAGTTATTGAAAAACGAGAAGATGGTGACTTTAAAGATTTTCTACTTTTAAATAAAACCGAATGGGTTGAAGAAAGCAAGTCGTATAATACGGTTTTAAATTCGTCTGCTATTTTAGATACGACATCATTACTAGACTTTACAACATATAAAGATAATTTTGCTTATTTATATAATAAAGCCTCTAACGAAAGATCTTTTATACCTAAGTTACGAACTAAGTATAAAACTTCATTGTGCCCTTATTGTAGTTCGCCTTCTTGTGGTACTTTAGATCACTATTATCCACAAAAAAAATTCCCGCAATACGCCATCATTCCAAATAATTTAATTCCATCATGTCATAGATGTAATAAAATTAAAGGTGAAATTTTTCCATTATTAAATGATGAAAGAATTATTAATCCATACTTTGATGATTTTCTGGATAATATAATTTTTGATTTATATTTTTATTTAGATAACAATGTACTTAAGTTTGATTTATTACCAAATCACAATCTTACTACTCACCAATATAATATAGTTGAATTTCATATAGAAAAATTAAATTTAAAAGAATTCCATACTGATTCTATACTATTAGAATTTGACAAAATCAAAGAGCTTGTGGGATTACTTAAAGATGATGGAAAAAGTAATGATGAAATCTTATATATGCTAAATAAATTAGTATTAAGTGGATTGCAAAAACAAAAAACTTATGATTGGGGGATAATTATAATGAACTCAATAATAGCACATCCTGCTAATTTTAATATATTATAAACAAGTTTAATAAAATAGAAGAAAGAAATATGTGCTTTAAATTACCAATTTTAATGTAAGTTAGAAAGTAATTTAAAGTACCTTTAGAGTTAAATTATATCATAAAAGTAAATTAATCAAGGAATTATATTTGTCACTAATGAAAATTAATTATGTTCATAATGAACTAAAAAAGCTTACACCAGTAATTATAAATTTAATCAGTAATTATAATAATAATTTTAAAGAATATGATTTTAGATATAAAGAAGTTGAAAATTCTTTTATTAAAAAAGAACAGGATATTCAAGAATCTGGAAAATTAGACATGTTATATGATGTCATACAAGAAAAAAGAGTATATACTGAGCCATTTGATGATTTAAAATCATTTGCTCAGTTTCAAAATGAATTGATGCTTGTAAAACATACTGCATTAATTGAAAATATGATAATAAGTATTTTTAGATGTTTAATCAATTTATTACAAAAATATGATTATCACAATAAATACTTTATTGAACAAAAGAATTTTTCTGATAGTTTTGTAGCAGTTAATAAAATTAATGAATTGACAGATTCAAAAATAAATTTGTGCAAAATAAATTGTTGGGACCTCATTAAAACAATGAAGATAATAAGAAATCCTATTGCTCATGGGGAAGCACTTTTTACAATAAGCTATAGAAGAGCTAAAAAGTTTAATAAAGAAATTGATATGATTAATATGTTTTCAAAAGTTAATGAAGGAGTACTAAAAGATAAGCATTCTAGTTTACTCCAACCAACTTATGAAAATAAATCTAAATGGTTCTGTCATTTGTCAAGTGATATAAAGAATTTACTTAAGCTAAATAAAAAATGTTTAGAATTTGTTGAGGAAACAAAAAAATTGTATTTATCCTATGGTAATGAAAATAACCTAGCTGTTAATGAACTATATGAATGTAAAGCATATAACAAATACGAGTAGAAGAACAAGTTACTAAGTAATTTCTTTGAATTGATAATTTACATTTAAATCAGAATTAAGATAAAATCCAATGAAGGATATTATATTTCTCAAGTCTGTCGTGAGGTATCCACTATAATAAGGAGTATTAAATTAGAACAAAAAATAATATAGAATT